>JBDSAK010000132.1:0-13272 GCA_039922195.1 Mycobacteriales bacterium | reverse complement strand
GCAACGCGCGGGCGCGGGCGCTCTCCGCCGCGCGGGCCTTGCGCTGTGCGGCCGCGTGCTCGGTCGCGGCATGGCGCCGCAGCCCCGTCCAGGATTCGTTGTCCGTCACGAGTGCCGCACTACGCCTCGGCTGGGCCGGCCGACTCGCCCGGGCCGGCTCGACCGGCCAGGAAGCGCTCCAGCTCAGCCCCGAGTTCGTCCGCTGTCGGCAGCCGAGTGGTGCCCTCGGCGAGAAGATTGCGCCCCTGCCCGCGCAGGATCGCGTCGTACTGCGACTCGAGAGCCGCCACCGCGTCGGCCACCTCCTCGGCCGCCGCGACCTGCTCGTTGATCGAGTGCATGGTGGCCATCGCGTCGGTTGTCAGGTCCCCGATCGGAAGTTCGAGGCCGGTCGCCCGTGCGAGCGCCGTGACGAGGGCCTCGGCGGCGGGCGTATAAGGCATCTGCGAGAGGTAGTGCGGCACGTGCACCGCGAAGCCGATCGCGTCATGGCCGGCCTGCCCGAGCCGGTATTCGAGCAGGTTGCCGGCACTGGCCGGCACCTGGACCGTACTGATCCAATGCTCGGACGGCGGAATGATCTCCGGACGGGTCCCGTGCGCGGTCATGCCAATGGGCCGGGTGTGCGGAACCCCCATGGGGATCGCGTTGAGGCCCACGGTCAGCCGGACGCCGAGGTGTTCGATGACCTGGCGGACGGCCTCGGAGAAGCGGTCCCACTGGATGTCGGGCTCCGGGCCGGACAACATCAGGTACCGCGTGCCGGCGGCGTCGGTGAGGGCGACGATCTCGAGCCGAGGCTGGTCGTACTCGGTCCAGGTGTCCTCGACGAATGTCAGCAACGGGCGACGCGCGCGGTAGTCGAGCAGCTGGTCGAGGTCGAAGCGCACGACGACCTGCGCGTCGGAGGTCTGCAGCAGGTGGCTGCGCACGAGGTGGCGCACCTGTCCCGCGTCGACGAAGCCGTCCAGCGCTTGCAGCATGATCGGGGCATCCAGGCCGGGGGGCAGGTCACGCTCGATCCGGTAGAGATCGGTGGGGTCAAGCATCAGGAGTACCTTCCGTCCATGCGCACGACTCGCCGCAATCTCAGGCGCGGGTTTCTCGCACATCGTCCCGCAGTTGTTGTGTCAGTCTGCGCCGATCGCCAGCATCGTCGGAGCCGGGTCGTTGAGCAGAGGTCCGAACGCCAGCTCGGCCGCGCCGAGAATGATCGAGTCGGCGCCCAGCCCCGGTAGCTCGAGCCGGACCTTGGCCCGGGGTGCCGACAGCGCCAACCGGGCTACGTGCTCGGCAACCGTGGCGGCCGACGCGCTGTAGATGTCGCCCAACATTCCGCCCATGATCACGATTTCCGGATTGAACACGTTGATGAGGCTGGCGAGTCCGTCGCCGAGCCAGCCACCGGTCACCTCCAAGGCGGCGACGGCGTCGGGCTTGCCGAGACGGGCCTCCTCGAGTACGGCGAGCACGCCCGGTCGGCCTTCGCCGGCGGCGTGACCGGCTCGGACGAGGAGTGCGTCCACGCCGATCTCGGTCTCCCAGCAGCCGCGCGCACCGCAGCGGCACAGGGTGGGGCTGTCCCGGTTGACGATCATGTGTCCTACCTCGCCGCCGTACCCGGAGGCACCGTCGAGCGGTCGGCCCCCGAGGATGATGCCGCCGCCGACGCCGATGTCCCCCGAGAGGTAGATGACATCGCTGCGCCCCGCAGCCGCCCCTCGCGTCTGCTCGCCGAGCACGCCGACATCGGCGTCGTTGCCGACGAACACCGGTATGTCGCGGACGAGCGCATCCGCCAGCATCCGGCCGAACGGAACTTCGTACCAGCCCAGGTTCGGGCCGAAATGCACGAGCCCATCCCGGCGGCGTACGACGCCCGCGACCGCCACGCCGACGGAGATGAGCCTGCCGGTGCCAGGGTGGCGGGATCGCAGGTCGCGCGCCGCCCGGGCGATCGTGCCGGCGACAGCCGCGGGTCCGGCATCATCGCGGTGCCGGTCGACCTGGGTGCGGTCGATGACCACGCCGCCGAGACCGACGGTCGCGACAGTGATCGACTCGACGCCGATGTCGGCGGCCAGGACGTGCACCTGGTCGCTCGCCGGCCGGACGATGGGGGAGGGTCGCCCCGCGCCGAGCCGATGCGGGGGCAGGTCCTCGCGCAACACCCCGAGCGTGACAAGCTCGCCGACCAGGTCGCCGACGGTGCTGCGGTTCAGGCCGAGCCATTCAGTCAATTCCGCGCGCGACAGCGCGCCGCGCACATGGATCTGCCGCAGCAGCGCACTGAGGTTGTGACGACGCACCTCGTCCTGCGTCGCCCCTTTGGAGAGCATCCTGGTTGGCTCCGGACCCCTCGGTCAGATCTTGCCTGTGGCGGCGGACCGGCGACGCGACAGCGCGTCGACGCTGGCCGCAATCAGCAGGACCAGGCCGGTGACGATGAACTGGACGCCGGACTTGTAGCCCAGCAGTCCCATGCCGTTGGCGATCACGGCCACGACAGCAGCGCCCAGGATCGCGTCGCGCACCTTGCCCTTGCCGCCGAACAGACTCGTGCCGCCGATCACGGCCGCACCGACGGCGTACAGCAGCGTGTTGCCGCCGCCGGCATTCGGGTCGACTGACGACGCTCGCGAGGCCGCGATGATGCCGCCGATGGCGGCCATCGTGGATCCGATGACGAACACGGACGTACGGATCCACTTGACGTTGATGCCCGCACGGCGCGCGGCTTCGGCATTGCCGCCGACCGCATAGATGTGCCGCCCGTACGACGTCCGGTTGAGCACGAAGGTGAGGACGACGAGGAGCACCACGATCAGCGGTACGACGTACGGCACGCCTTTGAGCGAAGTGATGTTGCGGTTGATGGCTCGCTCTTGGTTGAGGATGAAAACTGCTGCGCCGGTGATCGCGGCGAGGGCGCCGATCCGGGCCGCGACGACGGGAATGGGCTCGGCCGTGAGGCCCTTGGCCCGCCGACTTGCCGCCCGCCGAATCAACAGCGCGGCGTAGGCGATGATGGACACTGCCCACAGTGCCCACCCGAGTGCCGGCGCCATGTTGTCGTTCGCGATGCCCTTGATGACGTCGTCGTTGATCGTGACGACGCCGCCTTCACCGACGATGATCAGCACGATGCCTTGGAACGCAAGGAAAGCGGCCAGCGTCACGACGAACGACGGAATCCCGACACGGGCAACGAGTGTGCCGAGCAGCAGGCCGATGGCGAGCCCGGTCGCAAGGGCCGCCGCCAGGGCCACTGGCAATGAGACGTTGTGCTTCGGGCTGAGCAGGATCGCCAGCACCGAGGCGCAGACGCCACTGGCGAAGCCGGCGGACAGGTCGATCTCGCCGAGCAGCATGACGAAGACCAGGCCCATCGCGATGACGGCAATCGACGCTCCCTGCGTGAGCAGGTTGGCGAAGTTGCCGGCGCCAATGAACGTCGAGCGCAGCGATCCGAACACCACGCCCAAGACGATCAGGCCGAGGATGGCCGGCAGCGCGCCGATGTCGCCGCCGCGTACCTTGTCGAAATAGTCGGTGAAGTAGCTGCGGACGCTCGGCGGGCGAGTCATCGCCGCGGCCGCCGCCGTCACCGGGCCCTCGCTCGAGGCTGCGGGTTGCGTCTCGGTGCTCACAGTTCAACTCCCGTCGAAGCCTGCTCGGCCCGTACGGCGCTCGGTACGCCGTCGGCGCGGCCAGTGGTGATGAGTTCGACCACCTGGTTGTGGCGCACATCCTTGACCGCGACATCCGCGGCCATCTGACCGAGGTAGAGCACCGCGATTCGGTCCGCTACTTCGAATACTTCGTTGAGGTTGTGTGAGATGAGGACGACAGCCAGGCCCTTGTCGGCGAGCCGGCGGACGAGGTCGAGGACCTGCCGGGTCTGGGCGACGCCGAGAGCAGCGGTCGGTTCGTCGAGAACAACGACGCGGCTGTTCCACAGCACGGCCTTCGCGATCGCGACGGTCTGCCGTTGACCGCCGGAGAGACTCGCCACGTGCTGACGAACGGACTTGACCGTGCGCACCGACAGGCTGGCGAGGGTCTCGGCAGCCAGGTGCTCCATGGTGACTTCGTCGAGAACGATGCCACTCATCTTCTCGCGCCCGAGGAACATGTTCTGGACGATGTCGAGGTTGTCGCACAGCGCGAGGTCCTGGTAGACGATCTCGATGCCGAGCGCGGCGGCGTCACGTGGGCCGTTGACTGTGACCTCACTGCCATCGAAGAGGTAGACCCCCGAATCGCTGCCGTGAATCCCGCCGATGCACTTGGTCAGCGTCGATTTGCCGGCGCCGTTGTCACCGACAAGCGCGGTGACCTGCCCGGCGTACGCCGTGAAGTCCACGTCGCGCAGGACGTGCACCGGTCCGAAGCTCTTGTTGATGCCGCGCAGTTCGATCAGTGGGGTCGCGCTCGTTTCGGTCACCAAGACTCCTCTAGATCAAGAAGCGCGCGGGTGCCGGGCGACTCGCCCCGGCACCCGCGCGTACATCAGTAGTGCTTCTTGTGTAGGCCGATCTTAGGAGATGCCGGCCTCGGTGCACTTCGCCTTGAAGTCCGCCGTGCAGACCTTGTCGAGCGTGGTGAACTCGTCGGACACCATCTGCTTGACGAGCTCGCCGATGTTCGTCTTGTCGACCGCGAGCGGCACGAGCAGGACGGACTTGACGTCGCGGGCGCCGTCCTTGACGACCTTGTCGGCCTGCGGGGCCTCCTTGCCGGACGCGAGGGCGATCGCCAGGTCGGCGGCAGCCTGTGCTTCGGCCTTGATGGCCTTGTAGACGGTCATGCACTGGTCGCCGGCGAGGATGTTCTGCAGACCCTGGTCGGTCGCGTCCTGACCGGTGACGGGAATCTTGCCGTTGACCTTGTTCTTCTTCAGCACGTTGATGACCGCGTTGCCGAGGCCGTCGTTCGCCGCTGCGACGCCGTCGATCTTGCCGGCGGCCTTCGTGTACATCTGCTCAAAGATCGTCTGGCCCACGTCGTTCTTCCAGTCAGGCACCGACTGGTCGTCGACCTTCTTGTACTGCGTGAGCTTCGACAGGACGCCGTCGTAGCCGGCCTTGAAGAGGGTCGCGTTGTTGTCGGTCGGCGAGCCGTTCAGGTAGACGATGTTGCCTTCCTTGGTGCCGTTGGCCTCGAGGCACTTCTGGAGGCCCTCACCCTGGAGCCGGCCGACTGCCTCGTTGTCGAACGAGACGTAGTAGCCCGCGCTGCCGCCGAGGGTCAGCCGGTCGTAGTCGATCGTCGCGACGCCCTGCGCCTTGGCCTTGTCCTGCACTGCCTTGCCTGAGCCACTGTCCAGGTTGACCATCACGAGCGCCTTCGCGCCATTGGTCATCATCTGGTCGGCGATGGTCTGGAACGCACCCTTGTCGCCTTCGGCGTTCTGGATGTCGACCTCTGCGCCGGCGGCCTCGAAAGCGGCCTTGAGGAACTTGCGGTCTGCTGTCTCCCAGCGGGATGAGGACTTCGAGTCCGGCAGGATCACGCCGACCTTGATCTTGCCGGCGGCCGGGGCGGCGCTTGCGCTGCTGGCGCCGCTCGCTGCCGCGCTGGTCGCCCCACTGGCGGCGGCACTGGGCGCCGCGGAGGCGGTCGACTTGGCCTTGTCCTTGTCCTTGTCGTCACCGCAGGCCGCGAGGCCCAGGGACATGATCGCCGTTACCGCAGCGACCCGGATTACCGTTTTGCGCATGCTGATCTCCCTGCAACTTGGGGGTTTGTTGTTGCGCCCAACTTCATGTTGTGGCGCGCAACGTATTCCTGTTCCACCCGTTGCGCCAGGGTTTCCTGGATCCAACTCGATGACAGGGCCGTAACGGTTGGGTAACGGGCGCTGGGTCGTCACCCACCGCCGCCGACGGCCCGCTGTCCACGGGCGCCGAAAGGATCACGAAAATTTCCGAAACGTGTCCCGGGAACGCGGCGTCCGTCGATGATGACTGCATGAGCGCCGAGGACGAGTTCACGCTTCGCCGGCACGCCGCGCGGGCCGACGCGCTGATCGAGGTGACACGCAGCCTGGCCGGCTTCGGAACGGACCTCGACGGGCTGGCGCTGCTCGTCCTCGATCGGGTGGCCAATCTGGTGGGCGACGCCGTGACCGTATGGACACTGCCCGTCGGCGCGCAGGACGTTGTCGCCGCGGGCAGCACGCACATCGACGCGCAGGCCCGGCGCATGCTCGAAGACATCCAGCGCAACGCCGGCCCGCAGAGTGCGGACGGAATCACCCGTGCGGTCATCGACACGGGCGAGCCGCTGGTCATTTACGACTTCGCGTACGAGGACTACGTCGAGCGCATCCATCGCACCTACCGGCCCTGGATGAAGCAGTACGGCGCGAGCAGCCTGGCCGTTCTCCCGATGCGCGCCCGCGGGCGCGTCCTCGGCGCCATCGGGGCCACCCGCGACCGAGGTCGGCCGCAATACACCGCATTCGAAATCGACTTCATGCAGGCGATCGCCGACATCGCCGGTGTCGCGTTCGACAACGCGCGGATGCTCGTGTCTTCCGACGACGAGCCGCCGGTTCTCTGAAGGCGCTGAGTACGCGACGGCGTCCTGCCCGCGTGTCGTCCCGTCGTATTGAGACGCATCCATCATGCTGAAAGTGCGAAGGCCCCTCCAAGTATGAGTTGGAGGGGCCTTCGCCGGATCTCGGTCGCCCGGGATCCGTGCCACCGAATACTGCGGCCAGTCGCTGCTGCGCTGATCTGCGCTACTCGGGTCGGGTTGCCCCGCACCGTGTCTCGTCGATCTGCCTAGCTGCTCCCGATCGCTGTGTTCCGGCGACGTGTGGGATTTCTAGCGGGCCCTGCCTCCCCTGACAAGGGGTTGAGCCAACATTGCTGCAAGAATCTTGGTCGCCCACAGGCTGTGGTCGGTTTTCCCCTGTTTGACGAGGGTTTTCCACGGGTTATCCACCCAGGACGCCCGCTCGGGACATCCCGGCCGCCCGTGGGAAAAGGTCCTGAAATGGGTGTGAGGGCCCCTCCAAGTATGAGTTGGAGGGACCCTCACGTGATCAACCCTTGCGGATCGATCCGCCACTGTTTTCGAACGTCTCACGCAGTCCGCTCGCTTCGGTCCATCACGGCTGGAGTTGCCTCCCGCCGATCGCGAACCTCCGCGTGCGTCCCACTCCCTCTGGAGCTCTTACCTTCGCGACAGCGACTCCGGTTGCCCTTCGTCGTGCCGCTCCGGAGACCTCCCGGTGCGAGTCGCCGTACTCGGTGACGTGGGTGATTTCTAGACCCCACGGAATGCGCTGGCAAGAGGGATTTCCAAAGAATTTCAAGAACTTCGCGATGTCCACAGACATTACGGACTTGTCCCCAGAGTCAGACCGTTTGTGCACGAGTTGTGCACCGGTGTGTCCACAGAATGCGCGGCGGTCGGTTCGCGTCAGCGCAGCTGGTCGATGGCGCGCAGCACCCGCTTCTCCGACACGGGGTAGGCGGTCTTGATGGTCTGGGCGAACAGGCTGACGCGCAACTCCTCGATCATCCAGCGAATCTGCTGCACGGCTTCGGTGCGCCGGGCCTCCGGCCGTAGCCCGGCCACCAGGTCGGCGTACGCCTGCTCGACGTGCTGCACGGCGCCGAGGCCGAGATGGTCGCGTCCGGGGTCGCTCGCCAGCTTGTCGAGACGGCGCCCCATCGCCTGGACGTAGCGCACGACATCGCGAAGTCGCCCGCTGCCGGTCTCGGTGACGAACCCCGGGTAGACCAGGCGCGCCAATTGATCCTTGAGATCGGTGAGCGCCGGCAGCAGCGCGAGACTGCTCGCGCTGCCCAGGCGGCTTCCGACGTCCTGCGCCGCGGCCAGCACCTGGGCGACGTCGGTCACAACCGCCGCTGTCGCAAGTTGCAGTCCGGACCTAACTGCAGTCAGCAGTTCGGTCCACTCCGCTTCAGTCCAGATGAGGCCGCCGCGCGCCAGTACAACTGCGTCGACCGCGCACTCGGCGCAGTCCGCGAACAGCGCGGTCGGCGTGGGATGGGGTGCATGTGTCAGCGCCAGCTTCGTCGCGTTCGGCAAACTCGAGAGCACGCTCTTGGTCGGCGACGCGACGTTGAGCAGCAGCAACCGCCGGAGTCCCCGGCGCATGGCGTCATTCTGCTCGGTCGCCGTCGGCAGCACGCGCAGCGCCACCGCATTGCCCTCGGCAACGAGCGCGGGATATCCGACGATGCGATGGCCCTCGCGAGTTTCCTCGAACGTCCGCGGCAGCTGCCCGAAGTCCCAGGACGGCACCTGGGCTCGTTCGATGGACGCCGCGACGCGGGAGACCGTGGCCTGCACCCGGGGCCGCAGCTGCTCCTTCAACGCCCCGAGGTCCAAGCCTTCAGCCAGGGAGTGACCGTCAGCGGTGACAACGCGAAACATCATCCGCAGGTGCGGGGGGATGCGATCGATCGAGAAGTCCGATGCGAGTACGACGATGCCGGCGAGCGCGGTCAGTTCGCGGGCGAGCACGGAGGTGATGGGTTCGGCGTACGGCGTCATCCGCTCGCGCGCCGCCTTCGCGTAGTTGGGCGCCGGGACGACGCTGGTCCGGATCGACTTGGGCAGCGAGCGGATGAGCGCGGTGACCAGGTCGTCGCGCAGGGCCGGGATCTGCCACTCGAATGCCTGCGGCTCGACCCGATTGAGTACTTCGAGCCGAATGAGGACCGTGACCCCGTCGGCGTCCGCGCCGGGATCGAACTGGTAGCGCAGCTCTAGCTGCAGGTCGCCGTAGGGCCACGTGTCGGGGTACTCGTTGTCGGCGACTGCATTTCCCGCGGTAAGCATCTCGCGCGAGAACGTGAGCAGATCGGGGCGGGCGCGACGTTCTGTCTTCCACCACGTGTCGAAGTGCCGCCCCGAGACGACATCGGCCGGGATGTGCTCGTCGTAGAAAGCGAAGATCTCGTCGTCGCTGATGACGAGGTCGCGCCGGCGCGCGCGGTGCTCGAGCGCTTCGATCTCGTCGAGCAGCGCGCGATTATGTGCGAAGAACGCGTGATGCGTGCGCCAATCGCCTTCGACGAGGGCGTGCCGGATGAACAGTTCCCGGCACAGCTCCGGGTCGACCTCGGAGTACGTGACCTTACGGGCGCTCACCAGCGGCACGCCGTACAGGGTCACCTTCTCGTAGGCGACCACAGCCCCGTGGCGGGCCTCCCAGTGCGGCTCGTTGTACGTGCGCGTGACGAGGTGTGCGGCGAGCGGCTCGACCCACTCGGGCTCGATGCGGGCGACGATGCGGCCCCACAACCGCGAGGTCTCGACCAGTTCGGCCGCCATCGCAAATCGCGGCGGCTTGCGGTAGAGCGCGGAGCCGGGGAACACCGCGAAACGTGCACCGCGCGCGCCCAGGTAGTCCTTCTTCTCCACGTCGCGCATACCGATGTGCGAGAGCAGCCCGGCGAGCACCGACACGTGGACCCGTTGCGGCGTCGCCCGCTCGTCGCCGGGGTGGATGCCGATGCCGCGCGCCGCGGAGCGCAACTGGCCATAGAGGTCCTGCCACTCGCGCATCCGCAGGTAGTGCAAGAACTCGGCCTTGCACAATCGGCGAAACGCGCTCGATGACAGCGCCCGCTGTTGGTCGTGCAGGTAGTTCCACAGGTTGAGGAATGCCAGGAAGTCCGACGTCGGGTCGGCGAACCGGGCGTGTGACTGGTCGGCCGCCTGTTGCTTCTCCAGCGGGCGTTCGCGCGGGTCTTGAATGGACAGTGCGGCGGCGATGACGAGCACCTCGTGCACACAGCCGTTGCGGTCAGCCTCGACGACCATGCGGGCGAGCCGCGGGTCGACCGGCAGCTGCGCGAGCTGCCGTCCGATGCTGGTCAGCTGTTTGCGCGGATCGGTCTTCCCCGGCTCGAACGCGCCGAGTTCTTCGAGCAGCTGGATGCCGTCGCGGACGTTGCGCCGGTCCGGCGGGTCGACGAAGGGAAACGCGCCGACGTCACCCAGCCCGAGCGACGTCATCTGCAGGATGACGGACGCCAGGTTGGTGCGCACGATCTCGGGATCGGTGAACTCCGGTCGCGCGGTGAAGTCGTCCGCGGAGTACAGCCGGATGCAGATGCCGTCGGAAAGCCTGCCGCAGCGGCCTTTGCGCTGATTCGCCGATGCCTGCGACACCGGCTCGATGGGCAGCCGTTGCACCTTGAGACGGTGGCTGTATCGCGAGATGCGTGCGGTGCCCGGGTCGACGACATACCTGATGCCGGGGACGGTCAACGAGGTCTCCGCAACGTTCGTCGCAAGCACGACGCGACGTCCGCCATGCGCGTCGAACACGCGGTGTTGCTCGGCCGACGACAGCCGCGCGTAGAGAGGCAGGATCTCGGTGTCCGGCAGCTGCATGCTCCGAAGCGCATCGGCGGTGTCGCGGATCTCGCGCTCGCCGGACAGGAAGACCAGCACGTCGCCAGGGCCCTCGGTCCAGAGCTCCTCGACGGCGTTGCTGATGGCCTGGATCTGGTCGACGTCACCGTCGTCGTCGAACGGGCGATAGCGCACCTCGACCGGGTAGGTGCGGCCGGAGACCTCCACGATCGGTGCGTTGTCGAAGTGCGCCGCGAAGCGCTGGGGATCGATCGTCGCGGAGGTGATCACGACTTTGAGGTCGGGGCGGCGGGGGAGCAGTTGCTTGAGGTAGCCGAGGATGAAATCGATGTTGAGGCTGCGCTCGTGCGCTTCGTCGATGATGAGCGTGTCGTACTGCCAGAGCGACCGGTCGTTCTGCAGCTCGGCGAGCAGGATGCCGTCGGTCATCACCTTGACGAGCGTGTCGTCGCTCGAGTGGTCGGTGAAGCGGATCTTGTAGCCGACGCTGGCGCCGATCGTCGTACCGAGCTCCTCGGCGATCCGGTCAGCGACCGACCGCGCCGCGATGCGTCGCGGTTGGGTGTGGCCGATCGTCCCGACGATGCCCCGGCCGAGTTCGAGGCAGATCTTGGGGATCTGCGTCGTTTTCCCCGACCCGGTCTCGCCGGCGACGATCACTACCTGGTGGTCGCGGATCGCGGCGAGGATCTCGTGCTTGGCCTGGCTCACCGGCAGCTCCGCCGGGTAGCCGATGGTCGGCACGGCGGCGCGGCGGCCCTCGATCCGGCGCTCTGCCGCGGCGATGCGCTCTTCCATGCTCTCCGGGGCCACCCCCCCGCCGCGGCGGCGGCTTCGGGCGCCGCCCAGCCGGCGCTGCAGGTCGCGCTGGTCGCGCAGCATCAGCCGGGAGATCCGCGCGGACACGTCCTCGTCGCGCGGTTCGGCTGGAGTATCCATGGGCTTGCTACAGGATAGGCACCGCGCGCAACCGCCGGGGTAGCCTCGGACCACCCCGTCGAGGAGCCGCACATGCCCGCCGTACAGTGCCCGAAGTGCGAGAGCGACGACATCGACGCCGTCGGCAAGAATTCTGCGGGCGATCTGATGCTCCGGTGCGAAGCCTGCGGCACTCAATGGACCCGTACGCCCAACCGGCCGTGTCCCAACTGCGCAGCTATCGACGTCACGCACACCGACGCCGCCGGCTACCTGTGCAGGGGGTGCGGTCACAGCTGGCGCGACATCCCGGTCGTCGCAGCCACGCCGCCGGTGAAGGCGGTGCGTTCGCGCACGACTCGACCTGCCGTCACCCGGCCGGTCTCCGGCGGTGCGGCTCATCGGCTCGACGCCGTGTGGAGCCAACTGGAGACGCACGCCGGGGAACCGTTCACCCTGAAGCGCGGCCAGGATTTCACCTATCACGTCAGCGGTGCGGTGCTGATGCCGACCACCGCCAACTGGGATGTGCCGAAGGCTGAATTCGCCGAAGCGCTGCGCCGCATGCCGGTCAGCGGCCCGGCCGCGCTCAAGGACCTGCAGGCGGCGGCGTACATCTATGCGTTGCTCCATGACCCGCGGATCTCGTCGGTCTTCCAGTGACGTCACGCGCCCAGTAGGCCAACACCTCAGCGTGACCGTCGCGCAACGCGGGGAGCTCGTGGAGAGCGTTGCGATCGGCACCGTCGTCTACGAATCGGCGCTCCTTGCGCTCCGCCGGTTGGCGCAGGAGCATCAGATCGCGCTGCAGTCAGCGACCCGGAAGCTGTGAGCGTGCCTCAGCGTGATTGCTTGCAGCTGCAACTATGGGAGGCATCGTGCCGATCACCCGTCTCAACCACGCCGTGCTGTATGTGCGGGACGTCCAGGTCAGCGCACTCTTCTACGCCGATGTCCTCGGGTTCCGCGTCATCCCGATGACTCCTGAGGGCTTCGCGGGTGCGGTGTTCCTGCAGGCGGAGGGGTCGACGAACGACCACGACCTAGGGCTGTTCCAGATCGGCCCCGGAGCGGGCCCGTCAGCCGCGGGGCGGGCAACGGTCGGTCTCTACCACCTCGCGTGGGAGGTCGACACACTCGCCGAGCTGGAGCGAGTGCAGGGCGTGCTCGCCAGGCATGGCGCGCTGACCGGCTCGAGCGATCACGGCACGACGAAGAGCCTTTACGGCAAGGACCCGGACGACCTCGAGTTCGAGATCGCCTGGATCGTGCCCGCCGACCGGCTGGACGATGCCGCGCTGGAGTCCCGCAAGCGGATCGGCCGGCTAGACCTGACCCGCGAAATGGAGCGGTACGGCGCCGCCACAACCGGCGGGGTGTGACCCGCGGTGGTAGCGGCAACGGCCGGTGGGTTCGTGTGAGTGACGCGTTGGTCACTGACGTCTCGGCGCTACGCAGGCCCGGCCACCGCGCCTAGTACGAGGACGACGGCCACGAGTGCGAAGAAACCGGCAAACACTATTGCCATCAGGCGCACCTGGCCCCCGACGACCAGCCGTTCCGGTTCCGCAGCGCGTCCGTACCGTTCCTTCGCCGCACGTTGCTAGGTTGCGATCGTGACGAAATGTGCCAGAGGGCTGGCGTGAAGGCGGTCCTGTACGAGCGGTACGGGTCTCCCGATGTACTGCATGTCGAGGACGTCCCGGTACCTGTCCCCGCTGCTGGCCAGGTGCGGGTCAAAGTCGCTGCAACTTCGGTCAACCTCAGCGACTGGGAGTGCCTGCGCGGGTCGCCGGCCTATGCGCGGATCGGTGGGCTGCGTCACCCGTCTCGCCGGACGCTTGGCTCAGACATCGCGGGCGTGGTCGACCATGTGGGCGAGGGGGTGACCGGGTTCCGGCCCGGAGACGAGGTGTATGGAGACAACCTCGCGCTGATGGGTGGCTTCGCGGAGTACGCGCTCGCGCCGGAATCCGCACTCGC
>JBDSAK010000131.1:0-4704 GCA_039922195.1 Mycobacteriales bacterium | reverse complement strand
GCTGCCCGAACTCGGCCGGGTGCTCGCGCGGGTGGGCAAGAAGGCGACGGTGACGAGCTACCTCGACGACCCCGTGCTGCCCGAGCTCGACGAACTGCTCCGGGATTCGTGGCCGTTCGTGCCGGAGGCGATGACCGTCGTCGACGGGGCAATGGATGCGCTCGACCGGATCGCCGCGGTCACGGTGGGGCTCGGCGACCGGGTCCTCGTCGAGGAACACACCTTTCCGCCGCTCCTTGACCTGCTCGACCAGATGGGCGCCGAGACGATCGGGCTGGCCGTTGACGAGGACGGCATCGATGTCGGGTCGCTCAAAGCTGCGCTCGCCAAAGACCCGGTCGCGCTTTTCCTGCAACCCCGCGCACAGAATCCGACCGGTGTGCGCATGACGAGTCGGCGGGCGCGAGCGCTGGCCACCACTCTTCGAGGTACCGGCGTGGTGATCGTCGAGGACGATCATTCCGGTGACATCGCCACCGGTGACGACGTGAGTCTGGGCAGGCACCTGCCGGCCCAGACGGTGCACGTGCGTAGCTTCTCCAAGTCGCACGGCCCGGATCTGCGGCTGGCGGCCGTCGGCGGAGCGGGCGAGATCGTCCGGCGCGTCGCAGCAAGGCGCATGCTCGGGCCGGGGTGGTCGAGCCGGCTGCTCCAGGCGGTGCTCATCGAGCTGCTCCGGGATCGCGCGAGCATTGCTGCCGTTGCGGCCGCCCGCGACACCTACCAGGAGCGGCGCGCGGCACTGACGGCATGTCTGGACGAACGTGGCGTGCGCTACACCGGCTCGGATGGCATCAACCTGTGGATCGAGGTCGCGAACGAACACGCGACCCGCCTCACGCTGGCGGCGCAGGGGATCGGTGTCGCCGCCGGAACACCATTCATGACTTCGCCGGGCGGGACAGACCACATCCGGGTGACCATCGCACTTCTGGCCGACCACCACGAGGCGCTGGCCGACCAACTGGCCACGGCGGCGGGCGGCTCGGGCGCCAGCGGCCTGTGGCACCGGCATCGCTGAGGCCGTTGTGCGTTCCAACGTGACACAGACAAGACCTTGTCGGTTGTTGTACCAGGCCATACCGTCCGGGACGAGACCCTAAGGAGACGCGATGAGCGATCTTGACCCCGCCGCTGGCGCGCGGGTCGTGGCCGACGACCGCAGCCACGTATTCCATTCCTGGTCCGCGCAAGGCGCGCTGATGCCGGTCGCCATCGCGGGGGGCGAGGGCTGCTACTTCTGGGACTACGACGGCAACCGGTGGCTCGACTTCTCGTCACAGTTGGTCAACGTCAACATCGGCCACCAGCACCCCGCTGTCGTCGCGGCCATCAAAGCGCAGGCGGACACGCTGTGCACCGTCGCGCCCTTCCACGCCAACGACAAGCGCTCGGAGGCCGCTCGGTTGATCGCTGAGCTCGCCCCTGGTGACCTCGACAAGGTCTTTTTCACCAACGGGGGCGCTGAGGCCATCGAGAACGCCGTCCGGATGGCCCGGCTGACCACCGGCCGGCACAAGGTATTCGCCGCGCACCGCTCGTACCACGGTGGCACCGGCGGGGCGATCGCGCTGACCGGCGACCCCCGGCGCTGGCCCTCCGAACCGGGGATGAGCGGCGTCGTCCGCTACTTCGGGCCGCACCTCTACCGGTCGTCGTTCTACGCGACGACGCCCGAACAGGAGTGCGAGCGCGCGCTGGCGCATCTGGAAGAACTCATCATGTTCGAGGGTGCCGCCACGGTCGCGGCGATCCTGCTCGAGACTGTGGTCGGCACCAACGGAGTCCTCGTGCCGCCGGATGGCTACCTGGCCGGCGTACGAGCGATCTGCGACAAGCACGGCATCGTCATGATCGCCGACGAGGTGATGGCTGGATTCGGCCGGTGCGGCGAATGGTTCGCGGTCGACCGCTGGGGTGTCACACCCGATCTCATTGCGTTCGCGAAGGGCGTCAACTCCGGTTACGTCCCGCTCGGCGGCGTTATCATCTCCGCGCAGATCGCCGACTTCTTCAACGACCGGGTGTATCCGGGCGGCCTGACCTACTCCGGGCACCCGCTGGCTTGTGCTGCCGCCGTCGGGTCGATCGAGGCCTTCAAGAAGGAAGGGATCATCGAGCACGCCCGCTCCATCGGCGAGGATGTCATCGGCCCCGAGTTGGCAGCGCTGGCCGAACGCCACCCGTCGGTCGGCGAGGCCCGGGGGCTGGGCGTTTTCTGGGCGCTCGACCTGGTCCGGGACCCTGCAACGCGTGAGCCGCTGGTGCCCTACAACGCGGCTGGCGCGGCCGCCGCGCCGATGGCCGAACTCGCGAAGGCCTGCAAGGACCGCGGCGTGTGGCCTTTCGTGCACTTCAACCGGATGCACGTGGTGCCGCCCATCACCATCACGGCCGATGAGGTGCGCCATGGCATCGCCATCATCGATGAGGTGCTCGCGCTCGCCGACAAGCACGTCGTCACCTGACGAGAGCGGGGCGGCGCTCCGGCCCCGCCTCAGCCGGTGTTCTGCAATCCGGCCGCGACGCCGTTGACGGTCAGCAGCAGCAGGTGCCGTAGCCGATCGGCCGCGGCCTCGTCAGGCACGCCCGAACGCAGCGCGCCGAGCGCGCGCAGCTGCAGGTGCGAGAGCGCGTCGACGTACGGATTGCGCAGATCCACGGCGCGCGCCAGCACGCCGTGCTTGTCGAGCAGCCGTTCGTGGCCGGTGACGGCGAGCACCAGTTCGATCGTCAGGTCGAGCTCGGTCAGGATCGCGTCGGTGAGGTCGGGGCGATTGCCGAGCGACAGGTAGCGCGCCGCGATCTGGCGGTCGGCCTTGGCCAGGCTCATCTCCGCGTTGTCGAGCATCGAGGTGAACAGCGGCCAGTCGGCGTACGCCGCCTGGAGATGTTGCGCCCCGCCGCTCTGCGCCGCGACCGCCGCCAGGCCGCTGCCGAGGCCGTACCAGCCGGGGAGGTTGCACCGGGTCTGCGCCCAGGCGAAGACCCACGGAATCGCGCGCAGGTCGGCGAGTCCCGTTGCCGCGCCGCGCCGCGCCGGCCTCGACCCGATCGCCAGCTCGCCGAGTTCTTCGAGCGGACTGACCAGGCCGACGTATTGCGCGAAGCCCGCTCGCTCGACCAGCGCGCGGTACTGCAGCCGCGCCGCCTCTTCCAGTCGCGCTGCCAGCCCGGAGAAACGCTCGGCGATGTCCGCGGTCCGCTGTTCCTCCGTCGGTGTGGAAGAGATGAGTACGGCAGCCGTCACCTGCTCCAGGTGGCGCGCCGCGATTTCCCGTGTGCCGTAACGCGCGAAAACCACTTCGCCCTGTTCGGTGAGCTTGAACCGCCCGGCGACCGAGCCCGGCGCCTGGCTGCGCACCGCGCGGTGCGCGGGTCCACCACCCCGACCCAGAGCACCACCCCGTCCGTGAAAAAGCGTGAGCTCGATGTCGTTGTCTCGCGCCCATTGCGTCAACGCCGACTGCGCGTCGTACAGCGCCAGCGTGGCGCTCGCCGGACCCACGTCCTTCGCCGAGTCGGAGTAGCCGAGCATCACTTCCATCGTGCGATTGCGCGCGGTGAGCCAGCGCTGCACGCCAGGCAATGCGAGGTACTCGTCGAGTACGCCGACCGCGCGGGTCAGGTCGTCGCGCGTCTCGAACAGCGGCACGACCTCAGGGACGAACGAGCCGTCGGGGACGGCGATCCGCGCGAGCGCGCGAACGGCGACCAGGTCGGCTGCGGACCGGGTGAAACTGACGACGTACCGCGGGCACGCCTTCACTCCGCGCTGCTGCTGCAGCTCGTGCATGACGACGAGGGTGGCGAGCACCTCGCGCGTCATTTCACTCACCGTGGCATTTGCGTCGACGCCCGCCGATGCAAGGGCGTCGAGGGCAGCTGCGTCGGCAACGACATCGGCGCTGACCAGCTCGGTCAGCGCGCTGGCGTGCACCAGGCTGTGCTGGCGGATTTCGAGTTCGGCGAGGTGGAAGCCGAAAGTCTCCACCTGCCAGATCAGATGCTGCAGCTCGCCGAACGCGAGCCTCGGTGCGCCGGCGGCCGCCAGCGATTCCTGAACCATGAGCAGATCCGCGAGGACCTCCGCCGGGCCTGCATACTCAACGTCGGCACCGGCCCGACGACTAGCGCTGAGACGCGCAGCGATGAGAAGTACCTTCTGCCGGTGCGGCTCGCTCGGCGACCTCGTGACGATGCCGGTCATCAGGTCGGGGTAGGTGCGTGCGTCCGCGTCGAGCGCCTCCCGAAGCTGCGCGCTGGCGGGCGTCGTTCGCTCGTCCGCGGTGAGGGTGCGACCGATGCGTGCCGCCACTGTCGACAGTGCCGCCAGCGCGTGTTCGGTGTGGATCGACGCTGCCTCGCGGGTGATCGATGCGGTCACGTGCGGGTTGCCGTCGCGGTCGCCGCCGACCCAACTACCCCAACGCAGAAACGCTGGTACGACGGCCGGCCGGGCACCACTGTCGGCGCCACCGAGCGCCTCGTCGAGGGTGCGGTAGAGCTTGGGTACGACGCGCACCAGCGTCTCGTCGAACACCGACATGGCGGTGCGCACTTCGTCGAGCGGGCTCGGCCGGGTCGAGCGCAGCTGCGCCGTGCGCCACAGGATCGAGACCTCTTCGAGCAGGTGCCGGCGCGCATCGGCTAGCTCAGCTGTCGCCGCGCGCGGATCGTCGAACCGATCGAGTTGCTCTCCCG
>JBDSAK010000130.1:0-11898 GCA_039922195.1 Mycobacteriales bacterium | reverse complement strand
ATCTGGCGCAGCGGCTGCAGGACCTCGCCAGGCCTGCTGGGAGCACCGTGGTGAGCGAGGCGACAGTCAACGCAATAGACGCGCAACACGACTCAGCAAGCCTCGAGTGGGAGTCCCTCGGAGCGTGCGAGGTCAAGGGTCGGTCGGCACCGGTCGTCGCCTACCGCCTCACATCAGCTTCGCCCGAAGCGCTTATCAACAAGCCCGTGGAGGCCACGCAATGACACAGCCGGCGCTGGAAGCTGACGACACGGCGTACGACGGGCGACCGCCGGCCGTGCGCGTCCGCGGCGCGCGACGCACGTACACCGCCGAGCTTGCGCCGGTGCGCGCCCTTCGCGGCGTTGACATAGACATCGCACCCGGCGAATTCGTCGCGGTGATGGGACCGTCGGGCTGCGGGAAATCGACGCTGCTCAACGTCATTGCGGGTCTCGACACGCTCGACGAGGGAACGATCGACGTCGCAGGGGAGCGGGTCAGCGGACAGAGCGAGGACTGGCTCGCGCGCTTCCGCAGGCACCACATCGGAATCGTCTTCCAGTTCTTCAACCTGCTGGACGGGGTGAGCGCGCTGGACAACATCGCGCTGCCGGGAGTACTCGGCGGCATGAAGCGCCCCGCGGCCGAGTCGCGGGCACGCGACCTGCTCGACCTGCTGGGGTTAGGCGATCGCGCGCAGCAAGTGCCGGCGGTCCTCTCCGGCGGCCAGCGCCAGCGCCTCGCGATCGCCCGGGCACTGGTCAACGAGCCGACGCTGTTGCTTGCCGACGAACCGACCGGAGCGCTCGACACAGAAGGCGGTCTTGAGGTCCTCGAGCTATTCCGCCGACTGCACGCCGAGGGCCAGACCATAGTCATGGTGACGCACTCGCTCGACGTCGCGGCAGGTGCCGACCGGCAGGTGCAGTTGAAGGATGGTCTCGTCATGAACCAGCCCGGCGAGCTCGACGGATCCCGGTCGGTATGAGCAAGTACCGCGAGGGCGCGCCCGTTCTGGCCTGGGTACGGCTCGACTTCCCGCGTCGCTGGCGATCGCTCGCGGTTCTCGCGCTGTTGGTATCCCTGGCCGCCGGCACCGTTCTCACCGCCGTGGCCGGCGCGCGGCGCGGCATGACGGCAGTCGCCCGCCTCAACGAACGCGTTCTACCTGCTACTACCGTGGCACTGCCCAATCAGCCGGGATTCGACTGGGAACCGGTACGCGCGCTACCCGAGGTCGAGACACTCGCCCGCTTCGCCGTCGCGAGCGCTTTCTGGATCGAGGGCGCGGGCGAAGGGGACAACGTGGACTTTCCGTGGCTCGACGCGAGCTACCTGCACGCGGTCGAGCGCCCGGTCGTCCTGTCCGGCCGGATGTCGGATCCCGCCAAGTCCGATGAGGCGGTCGTCTCGAACGGCTATCCGAAGCACTACGGGAAGGGGGTTGGCGACAGCGTCGTTGCGCTCCTGTACACCCCTGAACAGGTCGCAGCTTACGGGGCGACGGGCGTGGAGCCCGGACCGCCGGCCGGCCCCAAGGTGACGCTTCATATCGTCGGCATAGTCCGGAGTATGTGGGTAGCCGACGCGGACGACGCGGGCGGTCTGTCCGCAACGCCGGCTCTGCTGGAGAAGTACCGCGCCAACATGGTGAATCCCGAGACGACCTCCATCAACGCGCTGATCCGCTTGCGCGGCGGCGAGTCCGACCTGCCGAAGTTCCGAGCCGACCTCGCACGCGTCTCCGGGCGCGGGGACATCGATACGTGGAGCCTCCCCGACGCGCGCCGCGCGGCGCAGCGCAGGACGCTGTTCGAGGCGACCTGCATGCTCGGGTTCGCCGTCGCCGCATTGGTGGCGTCGTTGCTCCTTGTCGGACAGGCGATTGCTCGTTACACCGGCGCCACGGTCGAAGACCTCCGCACCCTGCGGGCGCTGGGCATGACATCGCGCCAGTCTGCGCTCGCGGCCGCAGCCGGACCCTTCGTCGCGTCAGTGGTCGGGGTGCTGCTCGGTGCGGGAGTCGCGATCGCGGCCTCCCGCTGGTTTCCGATCGGGAGTGCATCGGTCTATGAACCGACTCCAGGCACGCACGTGGACTGGACGATCCTTGGGACGGCACTGCTCGTCGTACCCGCTCTCGTGCTGCTCGGTGCGGTCGTCTCGGGATGGCTGGCCTGGCAGACACCCGCGGCGCGCAGCAGTCGGCCGTCCGCCGTCGCTACCGCTGCGAGGAGAATCGGCCTGCCGGTGCCGGTGACCGTGGGTACACGGCTCGCTCTCGAAACCGGCCGCGGACGTACAGCGGTCCCGGTCCGGCCGGCCCTGGTCGGCGCGGTGACCGGTGTCGCCGGGGTGTTGGCGGCTTTCACGTTCTCCGGCGGCGTTGCTGACGCCGCCGGCAATCCGGCCAGATTCGGCCAGACGTACCAGCTCGCGACCTTCTTCGGCGCTAGCAGCATCGATTACGCAGCGCGTCCGCACGACGTCCTCAGTGGGGTGGCCGCGCTGCCCGACGTCACCGGCGTCAACGATGCCAGAGTCGACGCCGCCAACACGGCCGACGGCAAGACAACAGTGCCGCTTTTCAGCTACGAACCCGTCGGTAAACCCCTCGATATCGTGCTGACGTCAGGCCGCATGCCGGCCACCGACAGCGATCTCGTCCTGGCGCCCTCGTCGGCGGACGCACTCCACATTGGAATCGGCGGGCGGGTGAAGCTGTCCGGTTCGGAAGCGGCAGGTCGCGAAATGACGGTGACCGGCATCGGCTTCGTGCCCCAGGGTCCGCACAACGGCTACGCGACTGGCGGCTACGTCAGCCCGGCCGGCTACGCCGCCTTGTTCGGAAAGAACTTCAAGTTCCACTTCGCCTTCGTCTCGATCCGCAAGGGCGCCGATCCGCAGCAGGTGCTTCTTGCCGTCAAAGCCGCCGCCAACGCGGTGGAACCCGGCTCTGGCGGCGGCTTTGAAGAGCCGGAGCAACTGACGGCGGTGCGCCAGCTGCAGCAGGTGCAGCGGCTGCCGCTGTTCCTCGGGGTCTTCCTCGCGCTGCTCGCGATCGGCACCGTCGGACACGCGCTCGCGACAGCCGTACGCCGCAGGCGGCACGACCTCGCGGTGCTGCGCGCGCTCGGCATGACACGCAGGCAGGCGCGGGGCGTTGTCGTCACGCAGGCGACCGTGCTTGCGCTCGTGGGCCTGGTGTTCGGCGTACCGCTCGGGGTAGCTCTCGGCCGAACCGTGTGGCGCATCGTGGCCGACTTCACGCCCTTGCAGTACGCGCCGCCGCCGGCGTTGTGGGCGCTCGTACTGATTGGCCCGGTCGCGCTCCTGGTGTGCAATGCGCTTGCCGCATGGCCCGGGCGGCAAGCGGCGCGGCTGCGCATCGGACACATCTTGCGGACTGAATGAGTGTGATGGAGACCCTTCCCGTGGCCTTGGCCGCGCTCGCCGCCGCGTGGTTCGCAGCAGCACTCGCAACCTGGCGCACCGGCGCATCACGGCCCGCTGCCTGGTGCGCCGCGGCTTCCGCAGCGCACGTGCTCGCTGCCCTTTGGCTCCCGGGGACGCCTATCGTCCTCGCGGTGTGGCTGGCCTGCGGTCTCGCCATGCCGACCGGCCTGCTGGCGACAACGGCGCGCCGGGTGATCGCCATCGGGTGTGCGGCCGCGTCGGCAGCCTGGACCGCCGCAATAGCGCTGTCCGGCACCTCGGATGACCCCGGAGGGGAGGGCTGGTTCGTCCTCGGCGCGCTCGTGGTTGCGGTCGTCGCGGGGTTCGCGGTCGGCATACGTTGGCGCGGGTCACCGAGGGACGCACGGCGGATTCTGGAATGGCTGCTCGCCACTTTGGTGCTGTCCGCGGCCGCCGCGACTGTCGTCGTGGCTCTGCATTTCCTTGTCGACACACCGGAGGCGGTCACGCCGTGGCTCGTCGGCGCTCTCGTCCTCGTCCCTCTCGGCCAGGCCCTCGCCGCATGGCCGCGGTTGCGTCAGGCGGCGGGCGTGGTACTCGTCGAGTCCTTCGTGGTCGCGGGCCTTACCGTCTTTGTTGTCGCGGTCTACCTCGTCGTGGTCATCGGCTTGGGCGAGGTGCCGCAAGGACGAGAGCGCGACGTGTTGGTGTCGAGTCTCATCGCAGCGGTTGTCATCGCAGTGCTGGCGATGCCGGTGCGGCAGCGGCTGCTCGGCTTCGCCGCACCGTTCGCGGGTGGGCGGGCTGCTTCGGCGGAGCAGTCACTCACGACTCTCGGCTCGCGGATGACGCGCGCGATCCCGATGGACGAACTGCTGCTGCAGATCGCGGAGTCGTTGCACGCCACGATGGCGCCGGCCGGCGCCGAAATCTGGGTCAGGCACGACGGATCGCTGGCGCAGTCGATCAGCGTCCCGATGCGGCACTCGCCCCGCATTCCTCTCGGCGACAAGGAACGGGTGGTCGTCGCCCGGGCGCGAATGGGCGGTCCCCGCTGGATGTCCGTGTGGCTACCTGATTTGTTGGACGAGCCGGTCCCGGAAGCGTCGGCCAGTGGTGCGCGACCCGACGTGCGCGTCGCGCCGATCTCTCATCTCGGCGAGCTGCTCGGGCTGGTGGTTGTCCGCCGCAACGCCGACGCGGGGGCGTTCAGCGAGGACGACGAGCATCTGCTGGTCGAACTCGCCCGCCAGCTGGGGCTCGCGCTGCACAACGTGCGGCTGGACTCGGCGCTGCAGGCATCACTCGAAGAACTGCAGCGGCGCAACGCCGAGCTGCAGGCATCCCGGCTGCGCATCGTCACCGCGTCGGATGAATCCCGGCGGGAGATCGAGCGCAATCTGCACGACGGCGCGCAGCAATATCTCGTCGCTCTCGCGGTCAAGCTCAACGTCGCTGGACAGGTCGCCGAGGATGAGCCGGAGGCATTGCCGGCGATGCTGGAGGAGCTGCGCGGCGACGTACAGGCTACAATCCGCGAGCTTCGTGAGCTGGCGCACGGCATCTACCCGCCGCTGCTGCGCGACCGCGGACTCGGTGAGGCGCTGCGCACCGCCGTGACGCGGTCACCATTGCAGACAACACTCGACGTCGACTTGCCCGACCGATACCCGCAGGACATCGAGACCGCTGTTTACTTCTGCTGCCTCGAGGCACTGCAGAACGCCGGCAAGCACGCCGGTGCGGACGCCGCCGTCTTTGTGCAGGTCAGTGGCGACAGCGGCGAGATCCGCTTCGCCGTCGAGGACGACGGCCGCGGGTTCGACGCGGGTGACGAGTCCGGGCATGGCTTCATCAACATGCGTGACCGGCTCGGCGCCGTCGGCGGAGTCTTCACCATCACGTCCGCGGCAGGACAGGGAACCGCGGTGCGCGGAAGCATTCCGGTCAGCCTTCGAGAAGGCTCCGCAACAGTCGCGGGGTGAGGTCGTCCTTGCGCACGTACGCCGCCGCGCCGCAGGAGACCGCGTCGTCGGGCAGATCTTCGGCTGCGTAGGTCGAGAGCAGCACCACCCGCGTCTGTGGTCGCTGCGCCACGATCCGCCGCGTCGCCTCGATGCCGTTGATGCCAGGCAAATTGATGTCCATGAGTACGACGTCCGGTTGCGTTGCGGCGACCTCGTCGACACCCGCTTCACCCGACTCGGCCTCACCGACCACCTCCCAGCGCAGCATGCCCAGCACCGTGCGCGCAGCCGACCTGAAGGCCGCCTGGTCGTCGACGAGGACGACACGCGGCGACGCACGGCCGCTGGTGTCGGCGGGTTGTCCGTCAGTCATCACCACGCTCCCATCCTCCTGCCTTACTCCGCGCTGCCCAAGGGACGCAGCCATGCCGCTTTGAGGTGGTGCTAACCCCCAGCCGACTCCCGTCGGTCGGACAGGTGCATGAGCACCGCCTTCACCCGGCGGTTGACGTCGGGCTCGACGCCGAGCCCGAGTTTCCCGAAGAGCGCGTTGATGTGCTTTTCAATGGCGCGCTCGGTGAGAAAGAGCGAGTTCGCGATGGCAGCGTTGCTCTTGCCCTGCGCGATCTGATCGAGGACCTCCCGCTCCCGTCCGCTCAAGGCATTCAGCCGCGACGGCTTCGCCCGGACGGATGCCGCGACGATGACGTCGACGACGGCGGGGTCGATTACCGACCCACCGGACGCCACGGCGTACACCGCCTGGGTCAGCTGCCCGGGCTCACTGACCCGCTCCTTCAACAGGTAGGCGCGGCCGGCGCTCCCGCCCTCGAGCAGCTCGTTGGCGTAGGCGGGCTCGGCGTACTGCGAGAGCACGACGACTCCCACAGTGGGATGAGTCGTGCGGAAAGCTGTCGCGGCTCGGATGCCCTCGTCGCCGAAGCTGGGTGGCATCCGCACGTCCGTGACCACGACGTCGGGCGGGTCGGCGTCGACCAGGGCGACGAGCTCCGGGAGGTCGCCGCATACCCCGATGACGTCGATGCCCGCTTCCCGGCCGAGCAGCAGCCGCACGCCTTCACGCACGATGAGCGAGTCCTCCGCGACGATCACCCGAACAGCCACGCGCACAGACTAGCGACGCGTGTCGCATTCCGAGGTACGCCGCGCAGCCACCTCCTCGTGCCGCTGCCTCGGTGCGCCCGGGTCGGCACGGAAACGGCTTAGAAGGAGCGGAGCGTGCTGCGATAGCCTCGCAGCGTGAATCCCGGCGTACCGTCCTCCCCGCTGCACGACGCCCATATCTGGCCGATCGGCGCCGGAGTGGACGCCGACGGAGTGCTCACGGTCGGCGGCCTGCGGGCAACGGACCTCGCCGCCGAGTTCGGCACGCCGGCGTACCTCCTCGACGAAGACGACTTCCGCTCGCGGGCACGTCGGTGGCGTACCGCGTTCGCCGATGCTGACGTGTTCTACGCCGGAAAGGCGTTCCTGTGCACGGCGGTAGCCCGCTGGGTTGCTGAGGAAGGGCTGGGCCTCGATGTTTGCACGGGCGGCGAGCTCGCGGTGGCATTGCGCGCCGGCTTCGACCCCGCGAGGCTGCAGTTCCACGGCAACAACAAGTCGGTGCCCGAGATGCGGCGGGCCGTCGAGGTACGCGTCGGCCGGGTCGTCGTCGACAGCTTCGACGAGATCGACCGGCTCGCCAGGATCGCGGCGGACGCCGGCACGGTGCAGCGCGTGATGGTGCGGGTGACCCCCGGCGTCGAAGCGCACACCCACGAGTTCATCTCGACCGGGCAGGAGGACCAGAAGTTCGGGTTCTCGCTCTCGACCGGTTCGGCGGCGAAGGCGATTCTTGCGGTCGAAGGTCACCGCAGCCTGGAGCTGGTCGGGCTGCACGCCCACATCGGATCGCAGATCTTCGACGCGGCCGGCTTCGAGCTTGCGGCGCACCGGATGGCCGAGCTACTCAGCCTCACCACGACGCAACTGGGCCGCGAGGTGCGCGAGCTCAACCTCGGCGGCGGTGTCGGCATCGCCTACGTCAGCGGCGACGACCCGATGGACATCGGCGACTTCGCCAATCAACTGCGAGCCATCGTCAACACCGAGTGCGACCGGGCCGGCATCGCCGTACCCCGTCTTGCCGTCGAGCCGGGCCGCTCGATCGTCGGCCCGAGCACCGTGACGTTGTACGAAGTCGGCACCGTCAAGGAGCTCCCGGGGTTGCGCACGTACGTGAGCGTCGATGGCGGGATGAGCGACAACATCCGAACCGCGTTGTACGACGCCTGCTACACCGCGCTGCTCGCCAACCGCGCGTCGAGCGCTCCCGACAAGACTGTGACGATCTGCGGAAAGCACTGCGAGAGCGGTGACATTGTCGTGCGTGACGTCGCGCTTCCGGACGACGTCCGGCCCGGTGACCTCATCGCCGTGCCGGCAAGCGGCGCCTACCAGCGGTCGATGGCCAACAACTACAACCACGTGCCGCGACCGCCGGTCGTCGCGATCCGCGGCGGCGAAGCACGCGTCATCGTGCGGCGCGAGACCGAGGCCGACCTGCTCCGCCTGGACGCCGAAGCATGAGCACTCGAGACATGAGTGAAGGGCGGACCTTGAAGATCGCCCTGCTCGGCTGCGGCGTGGTCGGCATCGAAGTCGTGCGGTTGCTGCACGACAACGCACACGACCTCACCAACCGAGTGGGTGCCGCGCTGGAGATCGCCGGCATCGCCGTTCGCCAGCCCAACAAGAAGCGCGACGTACCTGTCGACCCCTCGCTGTTCACAGCTGACGCCGCCGGGCTCGTCGCCCGCGACGACATCGACATCGTCGTCGAGGTCATCGGCGGCATCGAGCCGGCGCGATCGCTGATCCTGTCGGCTCTCGGTGCGGGCAAGTCCGTCGTGACCGCCAACAAGGCCCTGCTCGCCACTGACGGGCCGACCATCTACGCCGCGGCCGCTGCCGGCAAGGCCGACCTCTACTTCGAAGCGTCTGTTGCGGGCGGCATCCCGCTGCTGCGTCCGATGCGCGAATCCCTTGCAGGGGACCGGATCCACCGCGTTCTCGGCATCGTCAACGGCACCACCAACTTCATCCTCAGCCGGATGGACGAGTCGGGTGCGAGCTTCGCCGAGGCGCTCGACGAAGCGACTGCCCTCGGGTACGCCGAGGCCGACCCGAGTGCCGACGTCGACGGCTACGACGCGGCGGCCAAAGCGGCGATCCTGGCGAGCCTGGCTTTTCACACGCGAGTCACCGCGAGCGACGTACACCGCGAGGGCATCGCCGACGTCACCGCCGCGGACATCGCCAGCGCCAAGGCGATGGGTTACACGGTCAAGCTGCTCGCGATCTGCGAACGTGAAGGCGAGTCGGTCAGCGTTCGCGTGCACCCGGCGATGATCCCGTCGGTCCACCCGCTCGCGGCTGTGCGCGAGGCGTTCAATGCCGTCTTCGTCGAAGCCGAAGCGGTCGGGCAGTTGATGTTCTACGGCCGCGGCGCCGGAGGGTCGCCGACGGCCAGCGCAGTACTCGGCGACATCGTGGCCGTCGCCCGTCACCGGCTGAGCGACACCACGGGAGCGGGGGAGTCGGCGTACGCCCAACTGCGGCTGCGGCCGATGGGGGAGACAGTCACCAGATATCACGTCGCTCTCGACGTGGCCGACAAGTCCGGTGTTCTGGCCCGCATCGCAACGGCGTTCGCCGAACACGACGTGTCGATCCGCTCGGTGCGGCAGGAGGGCCATGGCGACGACGCGACGCTTGTCATCGTCACGCACCGCGCGACGGACCGGGCGTTGGCGGCGACGATCGACGAGTTGCGTGACCTCGACGTCGTGCGCGCGGTGGCCAGTGTCATGCGAGTCGAAGGCGAAGAGGGAGAGCGATGAGCTGGCGCGGCATTCTCGAGGAGTACCGCGACCGAATGCCCATCAGCGCCGACACGCGGTTGGTCACGCTGATCGAGGGCAATACGCCGCTGGTCCCCGCTGCCGCGCTGTCCAAGCGCACCGACTGCGAGGTGTTCCTCAAGGTCGAGGGTGCCAATCCGACGGGTTCGTTCAAGGACAGAGGCATGACCGCGGCCATCACCAAGGCGGTCGAGGAAGGATCGCAGGCGGTCATCTGTGCGTCGACCGGAAACACGTCGGCCAGTGCTGCGGCGTACGCCGCCCGAGCGGGTCTGGTCTGTGCCGTGCTCGTACCCAGCGGCAAGATCGCGCTCGGCAAGCTCGCGCAGGCCCTGGTGCACGGAGCCAAGTTGCTGCAGGTCACCGGCAACTTCGATGACTGCCTCGGGCTGGCCCGAGAGCTGAGTGAGAAGTACCCGGTCACCCTGGTCAACTCGGTCAACCCCTACCGCATCGAGGGTCAGAAGTCGGCCGCGTTCGAGATCTGCGACTCACTCGGCGACGCCCCCGACGTGCACTGCATCCCCGTCGGCAACGCCGGCAACATCACGGCGTACTGGAAGGGCTACTCGGAGTACGCCGCCGACGGGGTCACCACGCACCGGCCGATCATGCGTGGTTTCCAGGCGAGCGGTTCGGCCCCGTTCGTCAGCGGGGCTCCGGTGAAGAATCCGAACACGATCGCGACGGCGATTCGCATCGGCAACCCGGCATCGTGGGACCAGGCGATCGCGGCCCGCGACGAGTCCGGCGGCGCGATCGAGTCGGTGACCGACCGGCAGATCCTCGACGCTTATCGCTTTCTCAGCCGCACCGAGGGTGTCTTCGTCGAGCCGGCTTCCGCGGCCAGTGTGGCCGGTCTGTTGCAGGCGTCAGCGGCCGGCACCATGCCGCGGGGCATTCGCATCGTCTGCACGGTGACCGGCCACGGACTCAAGGATCCCGAGTGGGCGATCTCGGGGGCACCAAAACCAGTCACCGTGCCGGTCGACGCGGCGTACGCCGCGCACGAACTCGGGCTGTGACCGAACAGGCCGCAACGACGTCTGACCGCACCGCCCCGCGGTCGATGGGCCGGCTGCTGGGCGAAGAACGCGACTTCCGCCGGGTCTACATCTCGCAGCTGATCAGCCTTGGTGGCGACTGGTTCGCGATCATCCCGCTGCTCACCCTGCTCCCGCGGCTGACCGGCAAGGGGTTCTGGGGGGCACTCGTGCTTGCCTCGGACACGCTGATCTTCGCGCTGCTGTCGCCGTACGCCGGCACGGTCGTCGACAGGGTCGACCGCCGAAAGTTGATGATCATCTGCGACGTCGTGTCCGCTGGGCTGATCGGTCTGCTGTTGCTGGTCCGCTCCGACACAACCGCCTGGATCGCGATCGCGGCGATCGGTGGAACCGCCATGGCCAAGGCGTTCTATGCTCCGGCGTCCCAGGCCGCGATGCCCAACCTGATTCCGCTCGCCGACCTGCCGACCGCGAACGCCCTGGGCGGCGCTGCGTGGGGGGTCATGCTCGCGGTAGGTGCAGCGCTCGGTGGCCTGGCGGCAGAGTTGTTCGGCACCGACTGGTGTTTCGTGATCGACGCGGGCTCGTTCCTGATCTCGGCAGCGCTCATCGCCGCCGTCCGGAAACCGTTCGGCGAGGAACGGGAGAAGCGCCACTCGTCCGTGCGCGACGACATCCGCGAGACGGTGGACTACGCGCGAGCCGACCGCCGGGTCATCGCGTTGCTGGCATGCAAACCGGGGACGGCGTTCGGCAACGGAGTGCTCGCGCTGTTCCCGCTGCTCGCCGTGCAGCCCTTTCGGGTCGGTGGCTCCGGCGTCGGGCTGCTGTTCGGTGCCCGAGGTCTCGGCGCCCTCATCGGGCCGTTCGTCGGGCGCCACTTCGTCCGGCGTAACCCGGACCATCTCTGGCGGGTGCTCGCCGCGTCGATGATGTTTTACGGCGTCGCGTACATGACCTTTGCGTTCACCCCTTGGTTTCCGGTGGCGTTGGTGCTGATCGTGCTCGCCCACATCGGTGCCAGCTCGAACTGGAACATGTCGCAGTTCGCCCTCCAGTCCTCTGTGCCCGATCGCATCCGCGGTCGGGTCTTCAGCGCCGACTTCATGTTCGGCACGCTGACGCTTGGCCTCAGCCAGTTGCTGGTCGGCGGACTCGCCGAGGTGCTGGACCCGCAGTGGCTGGCGTTCGGCATCGCCGCGGCCGTCTTCTGCTACGGAATCGCCTGGTACGGCGCTACCGCTGGTGTCCGCGCACCGATCCAGGTGCGGGCAGTTGATGGCCGTGACCAGTACGGTCATGAATAGCCGTACGCCGTCCGGCGTCGAAGGGAGAAGGCACGTGCCGGTCGACATCCGCGAAGTCGCGCGGCGAAGCGGCGTCTCGATGGCCACGGTGTCCCGCGCTCTCAACGGGCGACCGGACGTCAGCGACCGGACCAGAGCGCGCGTTGCCGACGTCGCTCGCGAACTCGGCTATCTCCCGAATCAGCCCGCCCGCGCCCTGGTCCGCCGCCGCTCGGACACCGTCGGACTCATCTGGGACACCACGTACGTCAAGCACGGCGGTCGGGTGCCGTTCCTGCAGGACCTGCTCATC
>JBDSAK010000129.1:0-3651 GCA_039922195.1 Mycobacteriales bacterium | reverse complement strand
GGTCGCGCGCGGCGAGGGCGTCGGCGACCCAGTCGGTGACGACGCCGTCGACGCCGCAGTCCAGCACCGGCGCATCAGCGCCCTGTTCCACGACCCAGGCGTACGCCGTCAGTCCCAGTTCGTGCGCCTCGTCGACGACGCCGGCAGTCACCGCCCGTTGGTGCAAGCTGACCGCGTGCGCACCGGCGGACCGGGCGTCGGTCAGGTATTGCCTGGTCTGCTTGCTGCTGCTGGTGTTGCGCAGCAACGCGATCTCCGAACCGGGCTCCGAGCGCGCCGCCTCCGCTACCGCCCGCACGCTTCGGCACCACAGCAACGCGCGGTGGAGGGCGCCAGCGGCGCGCAGCTGGTCGATGACGACCGGCATCGCCCGCGGGTCCTTGATGTCGACTGCCAAGGCGAGGCCGGGGGGCAGGACGTCGACCGCGAGCGCGAACGTCGGAGCAAAACCCAGCAGACGCCGGGAGCCGCTACGCCGGATCAGTACTGGCTTCCGGTACGTTCGCCAGGCTGTGGCATCGTGCATCAGGATGAGTGTGCCGTCCCGCGTCATCCGCACGTCGATCTCCACGGCGTCGGCGCCCTGGCGAGCAGCCGTCAGGATTCCTTCCAGGCTGTTTTCCGGCGCATGGAGCAACGACGTGCGGTGCGCGATGACCGTCGGGCGATTGATGGGACCTCCGTTGACCAACGTGGTGCCTTGATCGGCACGCAGACCTTGATGCTATTGCCACCACTGCGGCCCCGCGCATGACTGCGCTGATGCGCGCGGTGACGCACGCCGGCGGGTCACTGCCTTCCATCGCGATCGTCGCCGTCGTTCTCCTCGCTGCGCACCGGCCGATCCGGGCCGGCCGTGCCGCGATGGCCCGGGACGCGCTGTTGTTGCTGGCACCGCTCGTGGCCGGGGTGACGGCGGACGCGCTCAAGGAGGTGGTACGCCGGCCGCGCCCACCCGGCCGCGCGCTGATCGAGGCGTCCGGGTGGGGGTTCCCCTCGTCGCACGCCGCCCGGTCGGCCGCGACCGCGGTCGTCGTGATCGGCGTACTGACGGCGTACCAGCACTCGCTCGTCCGGCGCCGGGCTGTCGCCGCCCTGGCCGTACTGTTCGCCGGCCTGGTCGGCTGGTCCCGCGTCTACCTGCATGTGCACTACCTTTCCGACATCGTTGCGGGGTGGCTCGTAGGCATCGCCGTAGCGGGCGTCGTACTGTCGGCGCGCCGATGGGCGATCCGGCGAGCCCACCGGGACGCGATGAGCGACCAGCCAGGACCGGGCATGACCGACCAGAGTGAGGCGCCAGATGCCATCCGATGACGACGTCGATCCGCGCGCGGAATACATCGCCTACGCGATCGCCGCTGTCCTGCTGGTCGTCATCGGGGTGTTCGTCCGGACGCCGATCCTCAACTGGATCGTGGGCCCGGCGTTCGTCGTCACGGTGGTCGTCGTCCTCACGCCGCTGCTGACCCGCTGACTCCGGCGTTCGCGCGATCGCGCATGAGCTGGGCGGCGCACGAACTCGAGAGCTACTTCATCCAGAAGCACACGACGGCCAGGGTGTCCTATCTGGCCATCCTGCTCGGCTGCCTGCTGCCCGACCTGCTGACCAAGCTACCGGTGTACGGCGTCCGGATCGGCAGCTTCTCGTTCAAGGCCGAGGTGCCGGCGGAGTACCACCGCGGCTGGCCCGGCGTCGGTCCGACGCACTCGCTGCTCTTCGGCGTACTGGTCGCCGGCCTGGTCCTTGCCGGGACGCGCAACGGCGCCTGGTTCCTCGGCCTGCTGCTCGGCCAGTGGGCGCACGCCCTGACCGACACGTTCGACAGCGTCGGCACGATGCTGTTCTTCCCGTTCACGACGCAGCACTACACGACGGGGATGTGGGCGTACGCCGCGCAGCAGGGCCGTTACGGCGATGCGTCGGCGTACTACTCGAGTCTTGGCGGCGTGTGGGACTTCTTCTGGCTGCTGATGGCGCTGACGGGGTGGAAGGTGTTCACCCGCGAGTTCTTCTTCACCAAGGTCGTCCCGAACGACCCCACGGTGTGGGGCTGGTTGCGCCGTCGTTTCGGTCTCTCCCCCACTGCCATGGTCGCGCTGTATCGCGCATTCTTCGTCTACGGCGCCTGCCGGATGTTCGCGTGGTTCATCTGGAGCCGGACGATCGCCAGGGACCCGCTCGACTGGAGTTGGGGCGGGCCGTTCTGGGTCGACAAGTACACGCATCCGGCGCAGGAGTGGACCGACTTCCTCAAGAACACGGTGGTCGGCATCGTCGGTCTGTCGGTCGCCCTGTGGTTGCTGTGGCGGTTCGTCGGCCGGCCGCTGTGGAACCGCGCCGAGCGCGCGCCCGCACCCACCCGCGCGCTTTGACAAACCTGGAGCTGGATTTCGCGCTCAATTCCAGCTCGAGGTTTGTCAAAGTGATGGGTCTAGACGGAGCGTACGGACTCAGAGCTGGATGGACTTGGTGACCAGGAACTCGTCGAGGCCGTAGCGGCCGAGCTCGCGGCCGATGCCCGACTGCTTCACGCCACCGAACGGCGCCATGGGGTTGAACCTCGCGCCGTTGATGTCGACCTGGCCGGTCTGCATGCCACGGGCGAAAGCGGTCGCGCGATCGACATCCGCCGACCACACTCCCCCGGCCAGTCCGTAGATCGTCGAGTTGGCGATCTCGAGCGCTTCGGCCTCGTCGTCGTACGGCAGGATCGCGAGCACCGGACCGAAGATCTCCTCCTGCGCGATCGCCATCGACGCATCCACGTCGGCGAAGACCGTCGGTCGCACGTAGTAGCCGGCGACCGAGCCATCAGGGTGTCCCTCACCCCCGGCGACGAGCCGGGCACCACCGTCGACGCCGGCCCGGATGTAGCGCTGCACCCGCTCGTACTGTGGCTGCGACGCCACCGGGCCCAGCTTGGCCACCATCGCCTCCGCGATCGCTCCCGCCGCGGTGGCGACCTCGTCCTGCCGGGCGCGCGGCACGATCATCCGCGTCCACGCCGTACACGTCTGCCCGGAGTTGAGGAACGCATTGCCGACGCCGACCTTCACGGCGCGGTCGAAGTCGGCATCGTCGAGCAGGACGTTCGCCGACTTGCCGCCGAGCTCGAGGGCGACCCGCTTCACGCCGGCGGCGGCGAGCGCCGCCACCACCTTGCCGGCTCCGGTCGATCCCGTGAACGACACCATGTCGACCTCAGGGTGCGCAGCGAGCGCGGCGCCGACAACAGGACCGAGGCCGGTCACCAGGTTGAACACACCGGGGGGCAGACCGAGATCGTGCAGTATCTCTGCCACGAGGTACGCCGACAGTGGCGCGACCTCGCTGGGCTTGAGTACGACGGTGCAGCCGGCGGCGATCGCGGGCACGACCTTCACGATGACCTGGTGCAGCGGGTAGTTCCACGGCGTGATCGCGCCGACAACGCCGATCGGCTCCTTGAGTACGACGGAGTTGCCGATCCGCTCTTCCCACTCGAAGTCCGCGAGCAGCTCGACGTAGCCCTGCACGACACTGATCGGGAGTGCGACCTGTACGGCGCTCGCGATCTTCGGCGGCGCGCCCATCTCCAGCGTGATGGTCTGCGCCAGCTCGTCAGCGCGCGAATTCATCGATTCGAGCAGGCGCGCGACGACGTCGGC
>JBDSAK010000128.1:0-2655 GCA_039922195.1 Mycobacteriales bacterium | reverse complement strand
CGTTCGCATTCAAGAGCAATAACCTCGCTGCCTTCATGTCGGTGTCCAGTGACCCTGGCGACTACGGCGCGATTCGCGTACTCACCGCGCCCGCGGCGGGCTCGATTCCCGGACCGGTGACGACCGCCCAGGCGTTCGTGAGCGATCAGCGGTTCAGCCGAGACGAGTCCTTGCTCAGCGGCGGCTCCTCAGAATTGATCTACGGCAACCTGCTCACACTTCCGGTCGGCAAGCAGCTCGTCTACGTGCAGCCGATCTATGTGCGCGGTAAGGAGGCGTCGGCGTACCCGACCTTGCAGCGGGTGCTCGTCGGCTACGGCAACAAGGTCGGCTACGGGAGCACGTTTGCGGAGGCGCTTCGGGACGCCGTGACGCAAAGTGTTTCCGGAGCCCCGGCGGCGCCGCCCCCCGCGACACCAGTCACTCCGTCCGCGGCACCATCGGGCACCGCTACCGCGTCGCCGACCGCGCCGGCCGCGAGCCCGGGTGTCGTTCCGGCCACGGTTGCCGAGGCGGTTGCCGAGGCCCTCGCCGCGGACAAGGCGGCACAGGCGGCGCTGCAGCAATCGCCGCCTGACTTCGCGGCGTACGACGTGGCCCAGCGTCGGCTGCGCAGTGCTCTCGAGCGGATCGCGCAGCTGGCCGGGTCGGCGGTGCCGAATGTGAGTCCGCCGCCCACCCCCGCGTCCAGCCCGGCCGGCTGACGTTCCCCGCGCCCCGTTTGCCGCTCCCGCAACGGGCGACGTAGACTGGCAGGACCGACGCGGGGTGGAGCAGCTCGGTAGCTCGCTGGGCTCATAACCCAGAGGTCGCAGGTTCAAATCCTGCCCCCGCTACCAAAGAAGTGCAGGTCAAGGGCATGATCACCGATCTTGGTGGTCGTGCCCTTGATCATTTGACCGTCATTTGACCGTGAACTCCGCGGCACGAAATGACACGGTGGAGCGCGACGGCAGCTGGGAACGGTGTTTGCTGGGCCAGGTGGAGGACCCAAAAGGCCGGCTGATTTCGCTGGTGCTAGACCGATCGATGTTTCCGGGCGTGACGCCGAGCAGCTTCTAGCAGAGGCGCGCTCGGGATGCGGATCAGCCTCCCGAGTCGCACCACCGGCGTAGGCCAGGCACCGTCGCGTACCAATGCGTACGCGGCCGTTCTGCCGATGCCGAGAAGGCGTGCCGCCTCGGGCAAGTCGATCGCCGGCGGCAACTGGAGTGGGTCGTCGTTGCCCATCTGAGTCACCGTTTCGAAGGTTTCTGCCGTTCCGAATCGGAACGTTCCGCCGCGTGACGTGCGGTCCGTCCACGATCGGCCCGACTGTTGCCGAGAGTGTTGCCAGCAGGGTTGCGGGCACGGTTGCCGAGACCGTTGCCTGGCGGTTGCCATCACTAGATGCGGTTCTGCACTGCGACAGCCCAGAACTAGCCTCCCGCGAGGGCAAGTCGATGGCGGCGTCGTTCCGGGTTCGTCGGGATCTGCGTTTGGGACGCAGTCGCGGGCTCGATTTCGCCGTGGGTCTAGCGGTAGCAGCGATAGCTAAACGAGGCCGCTTCTTCGCTGGATTTCCGTCAGTTCCACGAAGTCGACGTCGTCGATCCACCCTTGTGCGGTGCAGGCCCATTGCCCGGTTTCGAGCCAATGTGCCCACCAGGAAACGACCTCCGCGATGGGCACTGCCACCTCATCGTCGTCCGTCGGCCACCAGTCCCAATGCCGCGCCAAGCCAAATTCTTCGTGTGACCGATCGCAGTTGATCACAACGAGTCCAGTGTTGTACTTCAACACGGGAAACCACGACGGTGTGGCTATTTCCGCGACGGAAAGATCGCCCGGGCCTCGCGCGTAGTAGTCGTCGGCAGCCTGGTCAAGAGTCAAGAGACCGGCGCCGCGCGGTGTGATGTTTCCGCCACCTGCGAGTCGCCCTGGCGTGTCTGGCGTGTATCCGTTGTGCCAACCAAACACTTCGACTACCTCGACAGGCACTCCGAGGCCGAGACTAGCTAGTCGGCTGGCGACTCGATCCTCAGACAGCGACGGGGACAAGTATTCCATCAGCGGCATGCCCTGGCTGCGAAGCGCGACCTCGATGCGCTGCAGCTCGCCAGTTAGTTGGCCGACCACCTCAGCACCACCCCCAGGCCGCTAGCGGTCGCAACCGCGCTAGAACGCCAGTCTGACTGCATCGTCCAGATGATCCCCACACGACCTTGATCCAAAGGGTCACACCCTTGCATTCTCGGAATGCGAGCTCCCCGGCAACCATCTTGGGACTCCCGATTTTCGCAAAATGATCATTGCCGACGGGGTTGCCGGCGGCGTGCAATCGAAGAGTGCAAGTGTGTGACCCCTTGGATCCGGCTGGAGGAAGATCATCTGGGCGGACTCCCGGAAGAGGTCGACTGCGGGCTTGTGTACCGGGCATGTGACGTACGTGCTGTTTGTCAGTGGGGTGCGTGTTTGTCGGCACCTGGACGGGACGTCGTGGTTTGCGACGGTGCAGTGCGGTGGATTCTTGCGCCATGCTCGGCCCGTTGTTGTTCTGCGGACCGTCCTCCGCACACCGCCGGAGTTGGGTGCTCCACCCCTCAGCGTGATCTTGGCTAACGGCACTTATGCCGGTAATCCTGTCAAGCGTTTGCGGGATATGCCGGTAATCGG
>JBDSAK010000127.1:0-8247 GCA_039922195.1 Mycobacteriales bacterium | reverse complement strand
CACCGCGGACGCTCGCGACGATGACCGGACGGCGAACGCGGCGCTGCAACTGGCCGCGCTGGCTCGGCTCGAGGGCGGGCAGGCACACGAGGCCAAGCGGTTGCTGCTCGACCTGCCCGCTGGATCGGTTCCGCTCGTTCTCGAGGGCCGGGTGCTGACCGCAACGGGACAAGCCGCGCTGGGCATCGAACGGCTGATCGCCGGCTTCAACCAGCAGCAGGATGACTTCAACGCCTACCACCTAGGGGTTGGCCTCGTGCAGGCTGGGGGATCCGAACGACTCCTGGAGATGGCGCGCAGTGGCCAGCATCCGCCGGCACCGCTGATCGCCGCGGCCCGGGGTGCGCATGATGCGCATGCGTACGGTTTGGCGGGGGAGCTGGCCGAGCTGGCCGGCGGACGGGTGAGCGGCCGCGAACTCGCCTTGGCCGCGTTCGTCGCCGCGCGGGCGTGGGCGCGAGCGGGGGCGGGAGAACGCTCGCTGTTGGCGCTGCGCGCCGCGGTGCGGGCCGACCCGGACTACGCGCGAGCGGCCGCGGCAGATACGGCGTTCGCCGGCCTGCACGGCCCGCAGTTCGATGCCGCGCTGCGTGGCGTCAGCTGAAGCGGCCGTTCCCAGTGGTCACCTGGCGGTGCGTCGCGGCCGCCGCCCCGGCGAAGTACCGTCGTAGCGGCCGCGAATGCGCGATGGCGGCGTACGCGGCATTGGCTCCTGGAGCGCCATGGACACCGCCGCCCGGGTGGGCTGATGCCGAGGCGAGATAGAGGCCGCCGATGACTGTTTCGGGCCGGGCGAGCCCGGGAACCGGGCGGAACACGAGCTGCTGATGCAGTGCCGCAGTGCCGGCGTTGACGGCGCCGCCGTGCAAACTGCGGTTGCCGCGCTGGAGGTCGGCCGGCCCTTGCACGTGCCGCGCGATGACCAGTGCACCGAACCCGGGCGCGCGCTGCTCCATTCGAGCCTCGATGCGCTGGACGACGGAATCGACCGCCGGCGCGTTCCAGGGGAGCCCGGGGCCGAAGTCAGACGCGCGCGGCTCATGCGGCACGTGCGTGTAGGCCCACGCCGACTCCGTCCCCTCCGGGGATCTCGACGGGTCGGCAGTCGTCAACTGGCCAACCAGCAAAAACGGGTTTTCGGGTACGCGGCTCATCGCCAGGTCCGCGGCGTACCGCGTCATCTCGTCCATGCCGTCGGCGATGTGCACGGTGCCCGCGCGGCGGGCCGGCTCGGCTTCCCAAGGGATCGGCGCGCGCAATGCCCAGTCGACTTTGACCGTCGCGTGATCCCAGTCGAAGCGCACCAGGTCTGCCCGCAACTGCGGCGGCAAGTGGTCAGTGCCGAGGAGTTCGAGGTAGAGCTGTGGGGCGCTCACGTCGGCGAGTACGGCGCGCTTGGCTGCGATTTCGGTGCCGTCGGTCAGGCGGACGCCGACGGCCCGGCCGGATCGCACGATGACGCCGGCGACCGCCGCGTTGCATCGGAGTACGCCACCCGCCGCCGCGAACCGGCTGACCAACGCGTCGGTCAGTCGACCCGCGCCCCCGACGGGCACGGGGAACCCGACTTCCTGTCCCAGCATTGCCAACAGCCAGCCGTAGATCCCACTGCCCGCCGCCTCCGGCGGGACGTCCGTGTGCAGGGCGTTGCCGGCGAGGAGCAAGCCGCCGCCGGCCCCGCGGAACTCCTCGTCGGCGAGGCGGCGCGCGGTCGTCATGGCGAATCGCGCGAATCGAACGCCGCCCGCGAGTCGCAGCGCGGCACCGAGGCGCAGCGCCGCCCGGATCGGTGGGAAGGGCGTGAACAACGCGTCGATGAACGGGTCGCGGACCTCCAGCCAGCGGCCGTAGAGCCGCAGCCACGACGAGCCGTCGCCGCCGGCGTACTCGTCCAGGGAGGCGGCCGTCTCCGCGGGATCGCGCGACAGGAGGGCGCACCGCCCGTCGGGCGTCTGGTGCGCTAGCACGGCGGGCGCATGCGACCAGGTGAGCCCGTGTGCTTCCAAGTGCAGATCGCGCAGTGCCGGGGACGCAACACCGAGCGGGTAGAACGAACTGTACAGATCGGAGGTGAAGCCCGGCGCGGTCACCTCGGCCGACTTCACGGCGCCACCGGGCGTCTCTTCCGCTTCGACCAGCACGACCGACCAGCCCGCGCTGGCGAGGATGTTGGCGGCCACGAGACCATTCGGTCCGGCGCCGATGACCACGGCGTCAGGCACGGAGCCACCGCGCCCGGTACGCCGGCGGTCTCGTCTCGTCCCCGTGACAGGTAAGTCGCCGCGCAGCCGAAACGGGCCCCACGTCGACTTCGACCTCGAGCAACTCGCCGGTCCGGGTTCGGAACGCGCAGTGCACCGGTACGCCGGCCGTCACCGAGTCAAGGGTCAGGTCGTCGATGCGGTGCAGCGCGCGGGACCGGCGGATGAAGATGTCAGCAGCCTGCACCGCGAATTCGTAGCTGGCCCGGCCGCGCAAGTGGCTGAGCAAGAGTTCGCCGCGGGCGTGCCGGTCGACGATTCGTACGCCGATGTCGGGGGTGACGCGGCCGTAGTACAGGCCGTGCGGCAGGCAGACGAGGTTGCCCGCGAACCTGTCGCCGCCGATGTGCGAGCACTCCCACACGTCGCCGAGCCCGGCGAGGCGTCGCGCGAGCGGCACCCCGGCGACTGCGCAGCAGACGTCTCGCTTGCTGTTGGTGCACACCAGGTAGAGCGGCTGACGACTGGCGCCCACGGAGTCGTGCATGAGCCGGGCGAGATCGAGATCGACCAGGTCCGCGGGTGAGTTCACGCTCAGGCGCCGGTGCCACACTTCGCGCGGGCCGCTGTGCACCAGGTAGACCGTGCGGGCCGCGTGTTCTTCGACCCGATGCGGTCGGCGGATCAGCACGACCCGTAGCCCGAGTCCGGCCGCCCGCTCCTTGAGCACCGTCGCTACCGGCCGTGGCAGGTCGCTCTCGAGCAGCGCGTCGAAACCCCAAGCGCCGGGTTGCTCGACCAGCAGCCAATGACGCACCGTCGACGCCGTACCGGACAGCGGTTCGCCGAGCGACTCGGACAGCCGCGAGCAGGCACGTTCGAGGGTCACCTGTTTGGCCGACTTGCCGACTACGGTCATCCGGCCTCGAGCAGACCCTCGGTGACCAACCGGCGGACGACGACGAGGCGGCTGTCGAGGTCCAAATCGTCGGGGAGTTCGGACGCGCAGAACCTCGGCGTCGACGCGATCGCGTGCAGCACAGGTGTGGCGTGCGCGGGGAAGCTGACGACTCGATCCGCGAGCACGGCCTCGATGCAGTCGCCGACCGCGCGGAGCAGGCACCGCGCGTAGGGGACCCGGCGAACCGCGGTCTCGGGTCCGATGCTCAGCGGATGAATCGTGCGCTGCAAACCGGCTGTCGGGGCCCGCTGCCCGGTGACGAATCGTCGCACGAGCGCCTCGGCCAGTTCCGCGGACTTCGCCCCGTCGAGCCACGCACGCAGCGCGTCGAGCCGAGCCGCAACGACCGCGGCGAAGGCATCGGCATCGTGCGCGAATCCTGCGGGCAGCGCCTCCCGGAACGTCGCATCGTCGGCGAGTTCGGCCGCCAGGACCGTCAACAAACTCAGCCAGGTGTAGCCCAGCACGCCGATCGTCAGGTGCAGCGAGTGGCTGTCGGTCGTGTACGCCCGGTGGCGCCAGCCGCGGGGCATGTACAGGCAGTCGCCCGGCTGGAGGTCGACCGAGATCGCCGGCTCGCACGGCGGTTCGCTCGACGTCCAGTGCTGACCGGCTATCGGCAGCCAGGTGACGGGTTCGTACACGTCGAAATGCTTGCTCCCTTCGACCTGCAACACGAATACGTCGTGCGTGTCGTGATGGATGCTGAGCCCGGTCGCGCCGGGTGGACTGAGGTACGCATTGGCCTGGACCGGGTGGGTCAGGGCGGCTTCGAGCGACCGGCAGAATTCGGTCAGCGGGGGCCAGTACCGGTGCAGCCCCTGCAAGGAGATGGTCGAGCCTGCGGCGAATTCGGAAGTCAGTTTCGCCGGGTCGAGCAGGTCGCCGACGGTGGTGCTGCCGATGCGCGCGGACGTGGTGAATCGTGCCGCGGGTACGGAGGCTCCGTCGCGGACGACGCGAGCCGTCGGCAGCCGCTGCGCGCGCTCGGTGAGCAGTCCGTCGATGTCGGCGATCGACAGCAGTGCCTGGGCGAACGCCGGATCGGCGCCGCTGCGCACGACGGGCTGACGCTCCCAATGCCGCGCGAGGAAAGCCGGGACGTCCCCAACCAGCAGGGCGAGCGTCGCCGTACCGCGGGCAGCATCAGCGGGTCCGACGACGCTCGTCCGTGCGCTGTCGCCGTATTCGGGCCAGGTGATCAACGACCAGCTAGTCTGCGTCGCCGACGCCGTCGCCGTCCGTCACCGTGTCGCCCTTGGGCGCCGCGTCGCCACCGGTGTCCTCCCCATCCGCGTCACCGTCGGTGCCGTCCGGATCTGCCAGGGACGACGTCGGCGTGGTCAGGGTCGTGGTGATGTCTTCATCGGAAAGCGTGCTACTCACGGGTGCCTCCAGGGGTGGTGGGCGGAAGGTGATCCTGTCAGATCGGCGCTGCGATGTTCGGGGCCCCGTGCGTGGGATGCGGCAGCGTTGTCAGGCGTCGCCGGAGAAGGTGTCACACGCCGTCGGGTCGCCGCTGTCGAAACCCTTCCGGAACCAGGTGTTGCGCTGCTCCGATGACCCGTGTGTCCACGATTCCGGGTTGACCCGGCCGCCGGCCTGTTGCTGCAGCCGGTCATCGCCGATGGCCTCGGCGGCCTGCAGCGCTTCTTCGAGGTCACCGGGGTCCAGTTGCTCGCCCGCAAAGGCGGAGTGACCCCACACGCCGGCGAAGCAGTCGGCCTGCAATTCCATCCGCACCGAGAACTCGTTCGCCTGGTCGCGATTGGCCTGCTGCTTCTTGCGGACCTCCGCCTCGACGCCAAGAACGGTCTGCACGTGGTGTCCGATCTCATGGGCGATGACGTATGCCTGGGCAAAGTCGCCCGGGGCGCCGAACTTCGACTGCAGGTCCTTGAAGAACCCGAGGTCCAGGTACACCTGCTGGTCCTGCGGACAGTAGAACGGCCCGACGGCCGACGACGCCTGGCCGCAACCCGTGGACACGACGTCCTCGAACAGCACCAGCTTTGCCACGGGGTACTGCTTGCCCGCTTTGGTGAACTGGTCCTTCCAGCTCTGCTGTACGTGGTTGACAATCAGCGTGATTTCCTTCGTCTCCGCCTCCTGGGCGGCGGTCTTGGGCAGGGGTGACCCCTGCTGCGCGCCGGGGATCTGGTTGAGCTGGGAGTTGATGTCGAAGCCCGCCCCGCCACCGTCTCCGCCGCCCAACAAGTTGAACAGCACCGCGACGATGAGGCCGACCACGCCCAGGCCGCCGCCGACTGCCGCTCCGCTGCGCATGCCTCGCCGGTCGACCACCTGCGAAGCGTCCGGGTTGTCCACACGCAAGCGCATGCTCGTCGCCCTTCATTGGTGTCGGCTGTCGCCGGTGCCATGCCCGGTCGACCCTGCGGCAAACGCCCGGCGCGACGCTCGAGAGCGTGGGGCGAAGCCCAGCCACCGAAGGACGCCGGTAACGAATCGATCACGCTCACTCGACTACTGGCGCGGGCGACAGATGTGCCACGTCGTTCCACAGGCGCAGCACGGGGAGTTCGCGTTCCCAGCCGAGGACGGAGAGACTGCCGGCCGACAGCGCGAACAGCCGGCCCGCCTCCGTCGACAGCCCCAGCCACCGCGCGGCGAGGACGCGCAGCAGATGCCCGTGGGCAAAGACGAGTGTCACGCCGGGCGTGGCCTGCAGCCGGGCCACGACCCGGTCGGCTCGGACTGCAACGTCCGCAGGAGATTCGCCGCCTGGCACGCCGTCCCGCCACAGCGACCAATCGGGCCGGCCGAGACGGATCTCCGTCGTCGTCAGCCCCTCGTAGTCGCCGTAGTGCCATTCGCTCAGGTCGGCGAGCACCTCCGGCGAGGGATAGCCGACCCGCTCCGCAGTCTCCCGAGCACGGCGAAGCGGGCTCGACAACACGAGTGCCGGCTGGAGGCCGGCGAGCCGGACCGCGAGAGCGCCGGCATCGGCCGCGCCCTCTCCGGTGAGCGGAATATCGGTGCGACCCGTGTGCTTTCCCAGGGCCGACCACGCGGTCTGGCCATGGCGCACGAGAATCGCGCTGCCGTGAGTCAGGACACGTCGGATTCGTGGACGACCTGTAGCAGCGGTACGTCGGCCGCGGCGGTCACGCGGTTGCGTCCCGCGCGCTTCGACTCGTACAGCGCGTGATCTGCCGCGCGAACGACGTCACCCGGCGTCGAGCCATGCTCGGGGAACGCCGCGACGCCGAAGCTGGCGGTGACGGGTAGCTCGCTCGCGGCCGCGATTCGCACGCGCAAGCGTTCGGCGATAGCGGTCGCGCCGGCCAGGTCGGTGTTCGGCAGCACGACCACGAATTCCTCTCCGCCGTATCTGGCCGCCAGATCTGCGCCTCGGCCAGCCTCGCTGAGTGCCGCCGCAACCAGCTGCAACGTTCGGTCCCCCTGCTGGTGACCGTACTCGTCGTTGTGTCTCTTGAAGTGGTCGATGTCGACGAGCACGACGCTGACCGGCAATCCGCTGCGGTCGGCGCGGCCGATCTCGCGGTCGAGTTCGGTCTCGAAGGTGCGGCGGTTGGCGATGCCGGTCAAACCGTCGGTCGCCGCGAGCGCGCGGATCTGTGCCAGCAGCCATGCGTTCTGCAGCGCGAGCGCCGTGTGCGATACGAACTGCTCGACCATTTCGACGATGCGCCGTTCGATCCGGCCCAAATCGCCGTGGTGCTCGAAGATCAGCACCCCCAGTGCGTGGTTCTCCGAGAACAACCGCACGGCGACGATGTTGCGTGCGTCGGGCATCACCGCGCTGAGCCACGGGTTGGCGACCGGATCGGCGCGCTTGAGCCGAAGCGGCTTGTGGTCCGCCTTCGCACGATTGACAACCGCGTCGCCACCTGGAAGAAGCTGCGCGTCGGTCGGTGTGATGCCGCGGCCAGCGAGTAGGTGCGGCTCGCCGGTCGCCGAGGCAATGAGCAGGGCGCGGCTGATGCCGAACTCGTCGACGACTGCATCGACGAGTTCATTGGCGATCGCGTCGGATTCGCTGGTCGTCTCCAGCCGGAGACCGAATCTCGACAGTGCTCGTAGGTCGTAGTTACGCCGGCGCAACTCTCTTTCGTTGACGGCGCCGAACGATGCGGTCGCGATCGTCACCAGCCAGATCGCCGTGATGAGCAATACCAGCTGGGCCAGGGTTTGCGGCGGTATCCCGTCGACGTAGCCCGCAACGGTCAGCTGGTAGGCGGCGCCGACAAGAAGCGAATGCCACAAAGCGATCTTCAGACCGGTTCGAAACGATGCCAGCAGGGTGACGGAGACTACGTGCAGCAGCAGTAGATACGTCAGGGGCGTACCGAGCCCGGAGTGCCCGTAGGTCACCCACGCAAGGAAGAGACCGTCGAAGAGAAGCGCAGGTCCGAACGCTGCGACCGCGATGCGTCGAGGCAACCGCCAGGCGAGCAACGTCGGCAGCGTGAGGACGACGTACAGCACGCAGTACCCGGTCGTCTGCATCCCGGTGAGTCCGCGGGCGTCCGGAATTGCGAGCCAGGCCGCAGTGACCGTGGCTGCCATCACGCAGCGCAGGATCTGCATGTACCGCAGCCGGTCCGCCAGCGGTACCAAGCCATGTTCGGCCGATCGCGTCGTGGTGCTGCTCACGCGATCCTCCGGTCAATCGGCGGGAAGTCATCGTCGAATTTCAGGAACTCGGTTTCGTGCGACGGCGCCAGCGCCAGCTTGGGATCACGTTCATCGAGGCGCTTCTGGATGAGCAGGAAGAACAGGAGGAACGGAAGTGCAGCAAGACCGAGTGCACCACCTTTTGCAGCCGTGGGCGCTGCCTCGGCCGCCGCCGCGGCGGCGGCTTGAGCGGTCGAGACGAGTTGAGCAAGGGCGTCGCGAATCTGGGTTGCTGGGCTGGCCGGCGCCCCACCACCGCCGAGCGGTGGCGCGAAGCCACCGGTGGGAACGAGGGCTCTCTCATCCCGGGTCCCGGCAGCCGGCGGCGTGGCACGGTGGTCGGCTTGAAGCGGACGTGGCGGCGCCGCCAGCAGAGGCACGGTCACGGTCTGCGCGGGTGGACCGGTGACCGTTCCGACCGACGCC
>JBDSAK010000126.1:0-13713 GCA_039922195.1 Mycobacteriales bacterium | reverse complement strand
GGGTGACGCGGTTCAAGATGTGGTACGAGCAGCGGTTCTGGAGCGGCCTCGGGATCCTCGACCAGAACGGCCTGTCCCTGTACATCGTCCGGCTGCTGTCCGTCATCGCACTGATCGGGGTCGTGCTGGCGCTCATCTACGGGTTTCGTCGCGGCGGCCGCGGTGACCGGCCGGCGGTCATCGTGTTCGCATTGCCGGTTCTGCTGATCACCGGGGTGGTCGTATACGGCGCACTGTCGGAGTATTTGCACACCGGGATCTCGGGCGGAATCCAAGGCCGGTATGCGTATCCCGGTGTTACGGGTCTCGCGGCGGTCGTCGCCATCGGCTACGGCCGCGCCGCGGGCCGCCTCGCGAAGTACCTGCCGGCCGTGGCGTTCCTCGGGGCGCTCGCCGTACAGGTCATTGCGGTCCGCGGCGTGTTCTTCGGGCTCTGGCTGCCGCGCCCCTGGACCGGCGGTGGCCGCGCCGAGCGCTATCGCGAAGCGATGACCAATCTCGCAGCGTGGTCGCCATGGCCCGTCGGTGTGACGTACACGGCGTTCGCGATCGCTGCAGTGCTGATGGCCGTTGCGTTCGTCGCCGTCGTCCTGCCGGGGCCGGCGACGTCGCTGCGGCACCGGTTTCGCCCTGCCCACGCTGACCCGCACGTCGTCGAAAGCGCGGCGTGACCGTCGACGCGGACGCCGACGACACGGTCGTCGATTCGCCTGAGGCCGAGCGGGCCACCCGCTTCGAGTTCGGCCACCTGCGTCGCGGCGTACCGCACGTCGTCTGGCTGCTCGTCGCGCTCAACTTCCTGGTGCTGGCGGCATATTCGGTGCTCATCCCCCACTACCGCTCGCCCGACGAGGCGCAGCACGTCGACATGGTCGTCCACTTGCAGCACGACCGCCGTTACCCCGCGCCAAAAGCGCGTTTCCTCGGGGAAGGCGTTGCGCAGTCGACGATTCACGCCGGCTACAGCGAGGTGCCCAGTGTCACGCCGCGCAGCAACAAGCCGCTGACGAGTGATGCCGCTCGTTCGCACAAGCCGTCGTTCGACGACTTGGGTGGCGACCGCCCGAGCCGCATCCCCAACCAGATGGGGCAGCACCCGCCGGTGTACTACGCAGGAGCGGCGGTTCTATTGCGGCTGATCCCCGGATCGGCGAGGTGGCCGTTCGACATCACCGTCGCGCTGTTGCGGATGCTGTCCGTGCTGATGATCGCGCCGCTGCCCTTGCTGGCATTCCTTGCGGTACGCCGGCTGGGTGCATCAACAGCGGCCGGGGTCACCGCCGCGATCATCCCGATCGGAATTCCACAGCTCGCCAACATCGGCTCTTCGGTCAACAACGACAACCTGCTCACCTTGCTCGTCGCGGTGGCGACGCTGCTGGCCGTGTACGTCGTCACTGGTGACTCGTCGTGGCGCACCGCCATCTTCCTCGGCGTCATCGGCGGCGTTGCGTTGCTGACCAAGAGCCTCGCGCTGTTCATACCGATCTGGTTCGCGATCGTGTACATCGCCGCCTGGTTGCGCGGCCGCGAGAGGCGCGTCCTGGTGCGTGGGGTCGTGGCCACCGGGTTACCCATCGCGCTCGCTGCCGGGTGGTATGTGCGCAACCTCAACCGCTACGGATCCCTTCAGCCACAAGGGATTACGCCGAAACCTGACCCCCGTCAGCCGGCGATTCCCTACACGCTCGGCGACAAGGGCTGGGACTGGCTGACCGACTATGCGGCGCCACTGTTCTCCAGCCGTTTCTGGGTCGAGCTTTCGGTACGGCGCACCGAGCCCACCGCGCGGTGGATTCCAGCCTGGACGACGGTCGCAACAGTCGTGGTACTTACCGCGGCACTGATCGCCCTCATCGTGGCGGCGCGGCAGCGTCGCTTCCTGATCGTCGTCGCTGCCGTCGCCGCGCCGTTCGCAGCCCTGGTCCTGCAGTTGCTCATCGTCACCTGGCGCGAATACTCGCGCAGCGGCGTACCCCAGCGCGGCCTTCAGGGCCGCTACTTCTTTCCCGGCGTCGTCGGCCTCGCGGCGCTCGCCGGCATCGGCGCGGCGGCGCTCCTCAAGCCCGCCGCTCAACGCTGGCTGCCCGTCGGCGTACTCGCCGGTGCGGTGCTGCTGCACGCCCGCGCGATCACCTCGGTGCTGTCCTGGCACTGGAACGGCGCGGCTGACGGTGCCGGCAGTGCGCTGGGAGCTGCGGCCGCGTGGGCGCCGTGGCCCGCCGCGATGGTTGTGCTCGGCTGGCTGGCCGCCATCGCCGCCTGCATCGCGGTCGTCCCGGTGTGGCTGCGCACGCGGTGACCGAGCGGCCGGCCGACTTCCGCTTCGCCGATCTACGCGCCGGCATCCCGCTCGTCGTCTGGCTCATCGTGGCGCTGCATGCGCTGGTCTTCGCGTCGTACGCCGCGCTCGTCCCCTACTACCGCTCCCCCGACGAGATCCAGCACGTCGACATGGCCGTGCACCTGCAGCGCTCGCTCGACTACCCGCTTCCCCAGGAGCGGCAGATCTCACTGGGCGTCATGAACTCCACGGTGTCCGCGGGCTACGGCGGCGTTCCCACCAGAAGCCCCAGTGAGAACCGGCCGCTCGATCCGACGCGGGCCACAGCGCGCAGCGAGCGACCCAGCTTCACCGAGCTCGGTGGCGACGAGCCGTACGTCGAGGGCAACCAGATGGGCCAGCACCCCCCGGTCTACTACGTCGCGGTCGCGGCGGTTCTGCGCGTCGTTCCGGGGTCCGCCGACTGGCCGTGGGACAGGGTCGTTCACCTGTTGCGGTTGCTCAGCGTGCTGATGATCCTGCCGGTGCCGCTGTTGTCCTACGTCACCGCGCGGCGCCTCGGCGCGTCCCTGGCGGTCGCTGTGACAGCGAGCATGGTGACCCTGGCGATCCCGGAGTTCGCCCACATCGGCTCGGCGGTCAACAACGACAACCTGCTCGTGCTGTTGATGGGTGCGGCGATCATGCTCATCGCGTACGTCGTGACAGGCGACTCGAGCCGGCGCACCGCCGTGTTGCTGGGCGGCATCGGTGCCCTCGCGTTGCTGACCAAAGGTCTGGTGCTGTTCGCGCCAGTCTGGATCGTGCTGGTGTACGCCGCCGCCGCCTGGCAGCGCGCGGACAGCCGCTTCCTGCACCGGGGGATCCTCGCCGCTGCCATCACGTCGGTGCTCGGCGGCTGGTGGTGGATCCGCAATCTCGTCGTGTACGACGCGATCCAGCCGCGCGGGCTGGTGGGCCCGCCGCTCGTCGGATCACCTGCGGAGCCCTACACGCTGCCCGAGAAGGGCTGGGGGTGGACGCAAGTGGCTGCGCGGTCGCTGTCGAGCCGATTCTGGTTCGAGCACTCGATGACCCGGAACTGTTCAGGGCCGCCCCTTCGCGGGCGGTGCGTCCCCAATCCCGACGCTGCGTGGATCTCCAGCTGGGCTGGGGTCGCCTCGGTGGTCACGCTCACCCTGATCGCCTTGGCGTTGATCGTCGCCGCGCGGCGGCGGCAGCTGCTGCCGCTGCTCGCCATCGGCATCCCATTCGCGCTGTCGTTCGCGCAGCTCGTCGCCGTCGATTGGCTCGAGTACGCGCACAGTGGCGTCCCGAGCGGCCTGCAGGGCCGCTACTTTTATCTCGCGCTCGTCGGCGTTGCGGTGCTGGTCGCTCTCGGTGCCGGGGGGCTCGCCGGCCGCCATGACCGGTGGCTGCCCCTGGCTCTGCTCACCGTGGCCGCTCTCCTGCACGCGCGAACGATCGTGACCATTCTCGGCAACCACTGGAACGGCGCCCGGCTGGGTGTGCGGGCTGCCGCCGCTAACGCCACCGCATGGTCGGCGCTGCCGTCCTCTCTCGTGCGAGGCACCTGGCTGGGGGCGTTGGTGCTGGCCGGCGCGGTCGGCGTACTGCTGCTGAGCTCGGCCCGGAGACCGCACACGGCCTGACGTCCCCGAGGGCAGCATTGTCTGGCGCCCCGGCTAGAACTTGCCGCAAACCCCGACGAATCAGGTCAAGTCGGTGAGTCTCGGGAGCCGTCGGGTATGCCTGGATCACCCAAAGATGTGTGAAGGAGTGCGACATGACCACCAAGGTCGAAAAGTCGATCGAAGTCGACGTCCCGGTGAGCACCGCCTACAACCAGTGGACGCAGTTCGAGGAGTTTCCCCAGTTCATGGATGGCGTCGAGCAGGTCCACCAGCTCGACAACAAGCGGTTGCACTGGGTCGCCGAAATCGCCGGCGTGAAGCGTGAGTGGGACGCCAAGATCCTCGAGCAGGTCCCGGACGAGAAGATCGCCTGGGCGGCCACGAGTGGCGCGACCAACGCCGGCGCGGTGTATTTCGCCCCGCTCGGCGCCGGCCGCACGAGCATCCGGCTCTCGCTCGAGTACGACCCCAAGGGCATCGTCGAGAACGTCGGGGACAAGCTCGGCATCGTCGAGCGCACCGCTGAGGGCGACCTCAAGCGCTTCAAGACCTTTATCGAGAAGCGCGGCTCGGAGACCGGCGGCTGGCGCGGTGACGTCAAGGGCACGATGGTCGGTACGCCGGGCGTCGAGCAGGCCGCGTCCACCAAGGACGACAAAGGCAAGGCCGGGGTCAGTGGCAAGGCAATGGTCGCCGGCGCCGCGGCAGTGGCGGCAGCCGGTGTCGCTGCGTCGAAGATGAAGGGCAAGAAGGACGCTGACGACGTGATCGTCGTCGACGAGACATACGTCGTCGCGGACGCACCGGTGTATCCCGCCGACGTGGTCGCCGACGAGAAGTTCACCAGCGAGACGACGCGCAGCAGCAAGGGCCGCAACCGCTAGCGGCTCAGGCGCGCACGATCAAGGCCCCGCCGTCCCGGCTAGTCCGGGAGGACGGGGCCTTGATCGTGTGTCATCGAATCACGTAGCGGAGCAGGATCGGGTCCTTCAGCGCCCGCCACCCGTCCCAGAGGATTCCGAATCGCTCGGTGTACGCGCCGGGGGCTCGGTTGTTGGCGGCGATCCGGAACGACAGCCGGGCGACCTCGCCGGGTCGCACCTCGCGCGCGCCCTTGCGCGTCGCGTTGAAACTGATGTGCCCCGGCCTCGTCGCCGAGAGCCAGGTGGCGTCGCGCGACGGTGACCCACCGGGCTGCAGCGCGGCGGTGCGCACCGAGTTGCCCACCGGCCAGGAGACGTTGCCGGTGTTGCGGACGTCGAAGAACACCACCCGGTTGCCCGCGCGCGGAACTACCGCGTTCTGCGTCACCGTGACAACGCTGCCCGACATGACGCCAGGCACGATCGTCACGGCTGACGTCGTCGTCGGGCCGTACCACACGCGCGATGTCATGTTGACCGGTCGCATCGTGGCGGTGACGACGCCGGCCTTCTTGCGGAACACGTTGATCGGTACGAGCCATTCGCCGACTTCACCGGGGTAGACGATGCCGTCTGCGCCGCCCTGCCCCTTGCCCAGTCGTGTCGTCCGTGTCGCGGAGAGCCAACCCGGCGACCGCAGTGCCGCGCCGGCGGGGGTCGTCAAACCGAGCACGTCGGCGCCACCGACCCGCCATGCGTTGGCGCCGAGGTTGCGCGCCCGCACCGTCAGTGTCGTCGTACCGCGCGGGTGGTCGATGACGCGCACGGCCGGCATGGGTCCGATCACCAACTCGGCGACGCGGGACACGGTTGTGTCGACGCGGGCGATCCGCAGGGTCACCGTCGATCCCGCGATCCATTTCTGCGCTTCCCACACGAGCTCGAACGCCTCGGACGTCGTTCCGGCCGGTCGGCTGTTGCCGTGGATGACGGTGTCGACGATCGCGGTCTGGCCGGGGGCGACCGAGGTGGCCGCGGCATCCTCGAGAACGCCGGTCACCGTCGCGGCTCGGCTGGTGGACAACCATGCCGCGCCCGCCGACGGGCTGCGCCTGTTGCGCGGCCCGCTGGTGCCCAGTCGTACCGGACCGGCGAGTGGCCACGACATGTTGCTGGTGTTCTTGAACAGCAAGCGGACAGCGGTAGTCCCGGTGCGGGCGACGGCGACCGTCCCGTCCGGTCCCACTGGTGCCGGGGCGAACGGCGGCGTCGGCGGCGCGGCGCCGTTCAGCGGAAGTCCGACGACGCCGGCAGCGAAGATCGGTTCCACGACCGTGATGGTCCAGGTGATCGGCGGACCGAATTGGGACGCGCCGTGCATGAGGCGATAGGCGGCCGTGAACGTGCCTGCCGCGAGTGCCGGGACACTCCACGGCAACTGCAGTCGCGCGCTCTGGCCGGGCTGCACCGCGGACGAGTCACCTGTGCTGAGGTTGGTGACGAAGCCCCCCGGCGTCGTGTCGCCGCCGGTGTAGGGGTCGGCGCTGCTCGTGTTTCCCGAGACACCGAAGTGCAGCGCGCTGGGATCCCAGACGGTGCCGCCGCTGTTGACGATGTCGAGGTACGACGGCGCGTTCGTCGCCGGTGCCCGCACCAGCGTCGGGTTGGCGCTCATGGTCGCGACGGTCGCGTCGTACACCGGCCTGATGCGCCACCAGCGCGAGCGCATGCCGCCAACCAGCGGTGTGTCGAACTGCTGATAGAACGTGTTGCCGTCAGTCGTCACACTCGTGGCTGCCCCGGCGGCGTCGGTGCCCTCGATGACGACACCGAGAACGCGGCCGCCCCATTCGCCATTGCCGTCCCGGCCGGTGATGCGCACCCGCGCCAGCCGACCCGCAGCCGGATAGGCGGCCTCGATCGCGGTGACCGCGATATTCGCGGTCCACGCGTGGTGCGTGTTGCGCTTGTCCAGCCCATCCCACGGGTCCGCCTTGGCGACCATGTACGGCTGCGACGTGCCGACAGACCACCCACCGTTGGATGAGGAGAATTCGGTGAATGCGGGCACACCGTTGTACGTACGCACGATGCCGGCAGTCGCATCCACGGCTGCGGTCGTCGACGCCTGCTCGAGTTCGGTCACCGAACCGGTTGCCGAGTACTCGCGCTGCCCGAAGTAGACCTGGCACTGCGTGGTGTCGCAGATGTCCCACTGCGATCCGGCGCCGGAGTTGTTGCGCTTCCAGGCGGAGTACGTCCTGGCTGCCACCGATTGGGCTCGCAGCGCTTCCGGGTGGAACCACGACGGCGACTCCCGCGGTACGACGCCCTTGAGGTAGTCCTCGAGCGACGCGACGTTGACCGTCGCCTGGGTGGTCGCCGACGTGCGGACCGCCTGCATGGCGCCGCGGTAGTCGCGCCTGCGCCCGTCCGCCAGGAAGAGCTGGATCGGGGCGCTGTCGAACTGCACGGGACCGCCGAAGCCCGCGATGCCGCCCGGCGCGTAATTGGTCCACGTCGTGCCGTCATACGACTGCACCCGCAGCGTCGAGTCCGCCGCGATGGCGATCCGCCAGCGGAGGATCGATGGGCTCACCGGCAACACCCAGTGCCCGCCGCTCGGTACGTCGGTCACGGCGAGTCCGGCGACGGCGGCGACCACCGTGTCGATCGTGTCGTCCACGTCGAGGCGGGTCCGCATGCTGCCGCCGATGCCGCCGGTGTGGGCCGTCCCGGGGTAGTAGAAGTCGAGGATCTGGGTGTAGCCGACGCCGGCACCCGCCGCACCGAGAGCGCCGTATTGGCTCATGCCGCGACCGTGGCCCCAGCCGTGCCCGTCGATCACGAAGACGCCGTCGGCCGGCCTCTCGTAGACCTCGTCGACGGCGAGGGCGGACGCAGGCGGACCCGCCACGACGATGCCGCCAATAAGCGCGGACAGGGCTACGAGTGTGGTGCGGGCGCGAAATCGCATGCGGCGGGCGTCTCCGGATTTGAGGGGTTTTGCGGGCGTCCGCCCACTATGTCGGCCGCTCCACGGTAACCGCTGAGGGCGAGTCGCGGAGCCTCCCGGACGGTTAGACGGCCAGTAGTGACGAAACCCTCACCGTTCGGCGTCGCTCGGAACGAGGGGTGCCGCTGGCGCTGCTGTGCGCTGCCCGCGGCTCAGCACGACGGCGGCCACCGCCCAGATCACATCCCCCAGGGACATCAGCAGGCGCGAGATGAGAGCCAGGGCGTACGCGGCGCCGTCATCGCCACCGGAGAGGTAGCCGGCGAAGACCGCGACGAGCACCGCTTCCCGGACGCCGATACCGGCCGGCGCCAGCACGAAGAGGAAACCCGCAGTCCAGGCAAGAGCGAAGCCGCCGACCGCGACCGGCAGCAGACCTGACCGGGTGGCGCCGAGGTCCTTGCCGATCGCCCACGCCTGGACACCGAAGGCGAGCCAGGCCGCAGCCGCCCAGCCGAGCGCGCGCAACTCCCCGGCCCGCGAGAGCGGGTGTTCGAGCGGCTCCTTCCTGATCAGCCGCAGCACGCGGTTGACGATCGCGCTGAAGATCGGCGGGTGCAGGACCACCGCGCCGATCGGCAGCGCCAGCAGGACGAGGAGCGCCGCCGGGGGGACGTTGTCGATGAACGGCACACAGGCAACGCCGACGAGCGCCGCCGCGATCAGGCTGAGCGCAATGGTGACCAGGCCCGCGGTCGCCGAACGCTTGCGCGGCACGTCGTAGCCGCGACCCAGTTCCATCTGTGCGACAACGGGCCAAATGCTGCCGGGGATGTACTTGCCCAGTTGGCTGAGGAAGAAAATGCGCAGCGCAGGGCGTAGCGGCAGCGGCGATCCCAGATCGGCCAGCAGGGCGCGCCACGACAGCATCGTGCAGAGGAAGCCGGCGACGACAGCGAGTAGGGCCAGCAGCATCCACAGTGCCGACAACTCGGCGAGGTGGGGTGTGACAGCTGACCACTGCTCGCCGATTGTGTAACCGACGAACGCGAGTACGGCGACGGCGACGGCGACGCGCAACGCACGCATCAGCCGGTCACGAGTCACCGCGTCAGGGTATCGACTCGGCGGTTCGCCTTGCTTTCGCTCCGTCGCGGGCGCCGGTGACAATGCCGACATGGGTCCATCACGCATCTCGGTCGTTCGGGGCGACATCACGACTCAGGAGGTCGACGCGGTCGTCAACGCGGCCAACTCGACTCTGTACGGCGGCGGCGGCGTCGACGGCGCGATCCATCGCGCGGGAGGACCGGAGATTCTCGAGGCGTGCCGGGAGATCCGGCGGCGGCCGCCGTACCAAGCTGGTCTGCCTACCGGCCATGCGGTCGCGACGACGGCGGGTCGGCTCGCGGCGCGCTGGGTCATCCATACCGTCGGGCCGGTGTACGCCGGCTGCGCCGACCCGCCCGCAGAGCTCGCCCGCTGCTTCACCGAAGCCCTCCGGGTCGCGGGCGAGATCGGTGCGCGGTCAGTGGCGTTCCCCGCCATCTCGACCGGCGTCTTCGGCTACCCGATCGAGGAAGCCGCGCCGGTCTCGGTTGACGCCGTGCGCCACGCCGACACCCGCGTCGACGAAGTGCGATTCGTGCTGTTCAACGAGCAGGCGTACGTCGCATACGTGACGGCGTCCGGCCAGGGCTAATCGTCGTCCTGCAGCGCGGCGCGCAAGCGGTCGAGGCCGCGCACCCCGAGTGCGTGCGCCTCGTCGGTTTCCACGTCCAACTCGACGGCCGCGCCCACGACGCCCTCGTCATAGGCGTACGACGCGATGACCGCAGTCCGCTCGGCGTCCGGCATGCCCGCAAGTGCGTCGGTGAGCCGCGCCAGCAATTCGGCGTCCGCCTCGCTGTCCGACGGAGCGGCTGCACGCCCCTCGACCACCGAAGGTGGCAGCGGACGGCAGCGATGCTTGTCGGTCACGCGACTCCTTCGACCGTGCTGTGCGGGGACTGAAATGTGCGGGGACTGAAATGTGCGGACGAAGCGGCGGCCGCCCCGGTGGAACCGGAACGGCCGCCCTGGTGCCAACCCGTCAGGTCGCCTCACGGCGGTGTGTCGCTCGGAGCGACTGTTTTGGGACCGGGGGCCATGAATCGGGTCGACTGCTCCAGTAAACCTCACCTGAGCCAGCCGTGTTCCCCCGCCGCGCGGATGCGCACTCGACGTGCGCCGGCCCCCCGGGCGAGTAAGGATGGTGCCTGAGCGCTCCTCGCGAGCAGAAGACGCAGTAAAGGGCACGGTGTGGACTCATGGATTACCGCCAGCTCGGCAACTCAGGCCTGCGGGTCTCGACCATCAGCCTCGGCACGATGTCCTTCGGCGGCGGCGGCAAGTTCGCCAACGTCGGCACCACCGACGCGGCGGGTGCAGCCCGGCAGGTGGACATGTGTCTGGATGCGGGGGTCAACCTCATCGACACGGCGGACGTCTACTCCGCCGGCGCGTCCGAGGAGATCGTCGGCGAAGTGCTCGCTTCGCGGCGCGAGCGGCTGCTCGTGGCCACGAAGGCGCGCTTCTCCATGGGTGAGGGTCAGAACGACGCCGGCCTCTCGCGCCACCACCTGATCCGGGCGTGCGAGGCGAGCCTGCGCCGGCTCAAGACCGACCACATCGACCTCTTTCAACTGCACCAGCGCGACGGCCTCACGCCGATCGAGGAAACCCTCGGTGCGTTGGACACCCTGGTATCACAGGGCAAAGTCCGGTACGTCGGGTGCTCCAACTTTTCTGGCTGGCACGTGATGAAGGCGCTCGCCTGCTCCGATGCGCGCGGCCTCCCCCGCTTCGTCAGCCAGCAGATCTACTACTCGCCGCAAGCACGCGAAGCCGAGTACGAACTCATCCCCTTGTCGCTGGACCAGGGACTCGGCGTCCTCGTCTGGAGTCCGCTCGCGGGCGGACTGCTCTCTGGCAAGTACCGTCGCGGGGTAGCCGCTCCCGAAGGCTCGCGCCACCTGTCGGAATGGAACGAACCGCCGGTGTACGACGAGGACGCGCTCTTTGACGTGGTCGACGTACTGGTGGAGATCGGCGAATCGCACGGCGTTTCCGCCGCTCAGGTGACGCTGGCCTACACACTGGCCAAGCCTGCCGTCACGTCGGTGGTCATCGGGGCGCGCAAGGACGACCAGCTCGCCGACAACCTGGCCGCTGCCGACCTTCGGCTGTCCGCGGACGAGTTCGCCCGCATCGACGAGGTGAGCCGCCCGACGTTGCACTACCCGTACTGGCACCAGGCCAACGCCGCCTCCGACCGGCTGAGCGCCGCCGACCTGTCGCTCCTCGGTCCGCACATCGGGAAGAAGTAGCCGCTCCACTATCGTCGACCGCATGCCCTCAGCCGTGGAGCCCCAGCGGCGGCTGCGCGTGCTCTTCTTCGGCACGTACGACGTCCGCACCCATCCGCGGGTGCAGGCGCTGCAGGAGGGCTTCCGGGCTGCAGGAGACACGGTCAGCGAGTGCAACGTCGTACTCGGCCTCGACACCGCCAGCCGGGTGAAGATCTTGCAGCGCCCGTACCTGCTGCCCGTCTTTGCGCTGCGACTGCTGCGGGCCTGGGCCGAGCTATGGTGGCGGGCCCGGCGACTACCGCAGCCGGACGCCGTCGTCGTCGGCTATCTCGGGCACTTCGACGTACTCCTTGCCCGCAGGCTCTTTCGTGGTACGCCGATCGCCCTCGATCACATGATCTCCGCAGCCGATACGGCGCTCGACCGAGGTAGCCGACCGGGCCTGAAGACCCGGGCGCTCGCGCGCCTCGACCGCGCGGCTCTGCGCGCAGCCGACGTCCCGTTCGTCGACACGACCGAACACGTGGCGCTCGTCCCCGAGGAGCTGCGCGACCGGACCCTCGTGGTGCGGGTCGGCGCGCCGGACTACTGGTTCGCCGAGCCGACACCTGGGGGCCCGAACCTGCGAGTCGTGTTCTTCGGTCTCTACACGCCATTGCAGGGCGCACCCGCGATTGGTACGGCGCTCGGCCTGCTCGAGGAGACGGGCATCGAAATCACGATGATCGGCTCGGGCCAGGACTACGCCGCGACGAGGGCGAACGCTTCGCCCAACCCGAACGTGAGCTGGCACACCTGGGTGGATGCCGCCGATCTGCCGGCGATCGTCGCCGGACACGACGTATGCCTGGGCATCTTCGGCACCGGACCGAAGGCCCTGCGCGTCGTACCCAACAAGGTCTTCCAGGGAGCGGCTGCCGGCTGCGTGATCGTGACGTCAGACACCCCGCCCCAGCGCGAGGCGCTTGGTGACGTCGCAATCTTCGTCCCGCCTGGTGATGCGTCGGCGATCGCGCGAGAGCTCATCGCGCTCGATGCCGACCGCGAGCGGGTCACCAAACTGCGCCGGACGACGTACGAGCATGCGGTGTCTGCCTTCCGGCCCGCTACCGTCGTAGCACCACTACGAGAAAGGCTCCTCACGTGGCCGACACGGTGAAGCTTCCCCCGCTGACGATGATGGCGCACCTGCGCTACGACCTGGTCGATCGGCTGCTCGACGACATCGGTCCGATCAGCTCGATTCTGGAGATCGGTTGCGGTCAGGGCGCCGTGGGCGTGCGGCTCGCGCATCGGGCGCCCTACCTCGGCGTTGAGCCGGACGACGCCTCGTACGCCGTCGCCGCACAGCGGGCCGCGGGCCTCGCCGGGCGCGCGCGGGTGCTGCACGGCGACAGCTCACTCATCGATCGCGACGAGCAGTTCGACCTGGTGTGCGCGTTCGAGGTGCTCGAACACATCGAGGACGACGTCGCCGCGCTCAAGGAGTGGTCGGCGTACGTCCGGCCCGGCGGCTATTTGATGCTCAGCGTGCCGGCCTGGCAGGAGCGGTTCAGCGCGATGGACACCATGGTGGGCCACTTCCGCCGCTACGACCCCGACCGCATGTTCTCGGTCCTGACCGAAGCGGGATTCACCGCTCCCCATGTCGAGCTGTACGGCTACCCGCTCGGGTTCGCGCTCGAAGCCGCGCGCAACCGGGTCGCGGCGCGCAAGGTCAAGCAAGCACCGGACTCGATCGCGGAGCGCACCAGTGGATCGGGCCGGCTGTTCCAGCCCAAGGGCACCGCGTCGGGAACGTTCACCAAGGTCGCGACGGCGCCCTTCCGCCTGGTGCAGCGGTCATTCTCCTCGAAGGGCACCGGCTTGGTGGCCCTCGCCCGACGACCCGCGTGACCGACGGCACGGCGACCATCGAGCGGTTGTACGCTGCGATGGAAGCCGCGGACGGCGACGCGATGGCTGCGTTGTACGCATCTGACGCGACGTTCGAGGATCCGGCGTTCGGACCGCTCGCCGGCGAGCGCATCGGCGCGATGTGGCGGATGCTCACCCGCCGCGGCACCGGCATCAACGTCGATCTCCGATCGCACGAAGCACACGGCACCGAAGGCACTGCCCACTGGCTCGCGCACTACCGCTTCGGCGGCAAGCAGCGGCCGGTCGTGAACGACGTACACAGCACGTACCGCTTCACCGCGGACGGCCTGATCGCCGAGCAGGTCGACCGCTTCGACCTGTCGGTGTGGGCGACGCAGGCGATGGGACGGGGGCAGGGGCTGCTCGGGAGAACACCAATACTTGGTCTGCTCATGCGCCGCACCACCAGCCGTCAGCTCGACGCCTTCCTGGCAACCGACCGCGCGTAGTAGTTCCTACGCGGTGTTGCGCGAACGAACGACAAGGTCGGCGAGCAGTGCGAGCGCGGCGATCTGGAAACCCGTGAGAAGAGCGAGCACGCTGGAACCGGTGACCCGGCCCTCGTGCACGATCAGGTCATAGATCAGCTTGGCGACCCCGAGGGTCATGATCCACAGCGCGATCGGCATGAGGACCTTGAGCGGGTTGAAGTACATGACCATCCGCAGCACCTGCAGGATGTAGCGGTAGGCGTCCTTGGTGAAGT
>JBDSAK010000125.1:0-7612 GCA_039922195.1 Mycobacteriales bacterium | reverse complement strand
CAACGACGGCGAGCAGCAGAGGGAGTGCGTGCGAGAGCGAACCCGCGTCGCTGGTGTCGAGGAGCTCGTCGAGTGCGAGCTTGCCCAGGTAGACCAACAGCGCGCTGAGCCCGGCGCTGGCGAGTTGCAGCGCGATGAGGGCGTTGAACCGGCTGGGCGCGGATTCGCGGACCAAGGCAAAGGAAGAGCGGATCAGGGCGGGCAGCCCACGAACGGTCCGCGGCTGGGCCTGCGATTCGAGGAGTACGTCGATCTCGTCGATCTCGTCGCGGCCGGGCGACCCATAACTCACGGAGTGAGGGTGAAGCGGCCGGCCGGCTCCCACGCATTGTCGGGGTAGTCCGATGCATCGAAGCGCTGACCGCCGGCCTCGACCCAGGCGTGCGCCTCGAAGTGCTGTGGCTTGGTCACACCGAGGACGATGTCAGTAGGTGTGCCGTAGCTTGCGACGACACGCGCGATCGCGATCGAGCGTGGCAGGCAGGTTGCACCCAGCAAGCGCAGCCGAACGACGCGCTGCGCCACGATCGCCGCGCGCGCGGCAGCAGGCGAGAGCGGGTGTGCGGCGGGGGCAGCAGCGTCGGCGGCTTGCAGGTCGTAGCGCCGGACTGCGCCGGCGAAGCCCGTTCGCGCGATCACCATTCGAGCGGCGATCACCCAGGCCGCCGACCGCAGGATCGTCGGCACATCGGAGAGTCGCGGCACCGCGAAAGGTTATCCTCGTGACTCCCCCGGTGCCGCCGCGTCGGGGGCTAATTGGCGTCCACCGCCAGGTGAGGAACCCATGTCTCTCGCGCCGCTGCTCGACGTGGTCGCCGCCGATCCGGCCCTCGGCGGCGCCGTGCGCGCGGTGGGCCAGGCCGAACTCGAGCTCACCGCAGCGTCGCCGCTGCGGCCGTTCGCGCTGGCCGCGCTGGTTGCGGGCATGGGCCGCACGGTCCTCGCTGTCACGGCTACCGGGCGAGAGTCCGAAGACCTGGCGATCGCGCTGCGCAGTCTGCTCCCGGCGGACACCGTCGTCGACTTCCCGGCGTGGGAGACGCTGCCGCACGAGCGCCTGAGCCCCCGGGCCGACACCGTGGGCCGGCGGATCGGCGTACTGCGCCGGCTCACGCACGCCGGCGACCAGCCCATCTCGGTCGTCGTCGCGCCGATCCGCTCGTTGCTGCAGCCGATGGTCGCGGGACTCGGCGATCTCGAGCCGATCGCCATCAAGCAAGGCGAGACGCACGACCTCGATGGACTGGTACGCCGCCTCGTCGACTACGCCTACCTGCGCGTGGAGCTGGTCGAGAAGCGCGGCGAGTTCGCTGTCCGCGGCGGGATTCTGGACGTCTTCGCGCCGACCGACGAACACCCGCTGCGCATCGAGTTCTGGGGCGACGAGGTCGAGGAGATCCGGTCGTTCGCCGCAGGTTCACAGCGTTCGCTCGGCCCCGCCGAACACGGGCTGTGGGCACCGCCGTGCCGGGAGCTGCTGCTGACCGAAGACGTCAGGGCCAGGGCCCGCGCGCTGGCCGACGAGCATCCCGAGCTCGCCGACGTACTCGACAAGCTCGCGGACGGGACGCCGACCGAGGGCATGGAGGCGTTCGCGCCGGTTCTCGTCGACCGGCTCAGCCTGCTCGTCGACGAACTGCCCGCCGGCGCCCACGTCGTGGTCTGCGACCCCGAACGCGTCCGCACTCGCGCCCATGAGTTGGTGCGCACCAGCCAGGAATTTCTCGAGGCCAGCTGGTCGACGGCGGCGATCGGCGGCAAGGCGCCCGTCGACCTCGGCGCGGCGGCGTACCGGACGGTTGGCGAAGTCAGGGAGGCTGCGCTGGCGGCGGGCCTGCCGTGGTGGACGATCTCACCGTTCGCCGCCGACGAAACCGGCGAGTACGACGACAGTTCGGTCATCGAGGCACGCACTCACGAGGGCTATCGCGGCGATACGGCGAAAGTGCTCGAGGACATCCGCGGCTGGCTGCACGACGGCTGGCGGGTCGTGCTGCTGACCGAGGGACACGGTCCGGCCGAACGGCTGCACGAAGTGCTGCAGCAGGCGGAGATCGGCTCGCGGCTCGAGTTCGCGATGACCGAGCCGCCGCCGCCATCGATCGTGGTCATCAGCTGCGGCTCGATCGAACGCGGATTTGCGAGCACACATCTGAAGCTCGCCGTGCTCACTGAGACCGACCTGTCCGGGCAGCGCGGTTCGACCAAGGACATGCGCAAGATGCCGAGCAAGCGTCGCAAGACGCTGGACATCGAGACCCTCAAGCCGGGCGACTTCGTCGTGCACGAGCAGCACGGGGTCGGCAGGTACGTCGAGATGGTGCGGCGCACCATCAACGGGGCGGAGCGCGAGTACCTGATCCTCGAGTACGCGCGCGGCGACCGGCTCTTCGTCCCGACCGACCAGCTGGAACAGGTGACGCGGTACGTCGGCGGCGAGCAGCCGACGATGCACCGGCTCGGTGGTGCCGATTGGCAGAAGGCCAAGGGCCGGGCGAAGAAGGCGATCAAGGAGATCGCGGCCGAGCTGATCCGCTTGTACAGCGCCCGAATGGCAAGCCCGGGCTACGCGTTCGGCGCGGACACGCCGTGGCAGCGCGAGCTCGAGGATGCCTTCCCCTATACCGAGACGCCCGACCAGCTCGCGGCGATCAACGACGTGAAGGCAGACATGCAGTCGGCCGTACCGATGGACCGGGTCATCTGCGGCGACGTGGGCTACGGCAAGACCGAGATCGCGGTCCGAGCCGCGTTCAAAGCGGTGATGGACGGCAAGCAAGCCGCGATCCTCGTACCGACGACACTGCTTGCCCAGCAGCACTTCGGAACCTTTTCCGAGCGCTTCGGGCAGTTCCCGGTGTCGGTGAAGATGGTCTCGCGCTTCAACTCTGCGAAGGAGCAGGCCGCCGTGCTCACCGGCGTTGCCGACGGCAGCGTGGACGTCGTGATCGGCACGCACCGGTTGCTGAGCAAAGGCACCAAGTTCAAGGACCTCGGCCTGGTCATCGTCGACGAGGAGCAGCGCTTCGGCGTCGAGCACAAGGAGTACCTCAAATCGCTGCGCGTCGCCGTCGACGTGCTGACGATGAGTGCAACGCCGATCCCGCGCACCCTGGAGATGGCGATCACCGGTATCCGCGAACTGTCGACCATCGACACGCCGCCGGAAGAACGTCATCCGGTGCTCACGTTCGTCGGCCCCTACGACGACAAGCAGATCGCGGCCGCGATCCGCCGCGAGCTGCTGCGCGAAGGCCAGGTCTTCTTCATCCACAACCGAGTCGAGTCGATCGACCGGGTTGCCAGGCGGATCAGCGAACTCGTGCCCGAGGCGCGGGTGACGACCGCCCACGGGCAGATGAACGAGGACGCGCTCGAGCACGTGATGCTCAACTTCTGGGACAAGCAGATCGACGTACTCGTGTGTACGACGATCGTCGAGTCGGGCATCGACATCGCCAACGCGAATACCCTCATCGTCGAGCGTGCCGACGTGATGGGCCTGTCGCAGCTGCACCAATTGCGCGGCCGAGTCGGCCGTGGCCGCGAACGCGCGTACGCCTACTTCCTGTACTCGCCGGAGAAGCCGCTCACCGAGCTGGCCTACGACCGGCTGGCGACGATCGCGCAGAACAACGAGCTCGGCGCCGGCATCGCCGTCGCCATGAAGGACCTCGAGATCCGCGGTGCCGGCAACCTGCTCGGCGGCGAGCAGTCGGGGCACATCGCCGCGGTCGGCTTCGACCTCTACGTCCGGCTCGTCGGTGAGGCGGTCGCGGATTTCAAGGGTGAGTCCACCGACGACGTCGCGGAGGTCAAGATCGACCTGCCGGTCGCGGCGCACCTGCCGCACGATTACATCCCGGAGGAGCGGCTGCGGCTGGAGGCCTACCGGCGGATTGCCGGCACCAGTGACGAGGCCAGCCTCACCGAGGTCCGAGCGGAACTCGTGGACCGCTACGGGCCGTTCCCCTCGCAGGTGCAAAACCTGTTGGCCGTTGCGGAGTTCCGCCTGGCCGCCCGCGCGAGAGGACTCACGGAGGTGTCCACACAAGGCAGATACATCCGTTTCGCCCCGCTCGAGCTGCGCGAGAGCCAGCAGCTTAGGCTTGAGCGTCTCTACCGTGGTTCCATCGTCAAGCCGGCGGTCAGGACAGTGCTCGTGCCCAAGCCAGACCTCAAGGACATCGAGGCGCTCGCCTGGGCGCGCGACCTGCTCGACGCCGTACTGCAGACACCCGCTCCCGCTTCGGCGTGAGCGTCACTACCGGAGGACCTGTGCACGCCAGCTCGCCTGCCCGTCGTCGTACGACCATTGCGGCGCTCGTCGCTGCCACCGTCACCGCCCTGTCGGCGTGCGGCGGCGGCGCTTCCGGCGGAAGCGCAGCACAGGTCGGCAGCGAGAGCGTCCGCATTGACTCCGTCCTCGCCGCAGTGGACCGGGGACTCTCCGGCGCGGAAACGCTCGACCGCGCCAAACTCACGCGGGAACACCTGACCACGCTGGTGCGGCTCGAACTGGTGCGCAATGAGGCCAGGAAGCGCAACATCGCCATCAGCGACGAGGACATCAACAAGACCTGGGCAGAACTCGAGAACCAGAAGGGTCGTGCCGCACTGGAGACGGCGGCCGCGGGCGACGGTGTCGCCGCCGCCGATCTGGCGGCGGCCGTAGAGATGACGACGTATGTGCGGGTGATCTCCGAGCGCCTCGGCACCGAAGGGCCAGTCACCGACGCCGAACTCGACGAGTTCCGCAAGGCGAACGCCGACCGGCTCGCCGACCAGGCGCAGGCCGCCCACATCCTCGTCCAAGACGAGGCGCTCGCGAAGAAGCTGCTTGCCGACATCAAGGCCGGTGCCGACTTCGCGGCCCTGGCGAAGCAGCACAATTCGGACAGCACAAAAGACACCGGCGGCGACCTCGGCGTCGCGCCGCGCGGCAAGTATGTGGCCCCGTTCGAAGAGGCGCTCTGGTCGGCGAACAAGGGTGACGTAGTCGGTCCGGTGAAGACGGAGTTCGGCTACCACCTCATCAAGGTGATCGAGATCCAGCGGTTCGAGGACATCAAGGAGAAGGTGCGCGCCGCGGCCGCGTCGTCGATCGGCAACGCCCGCGCGATCATGGCGTTCAGGACCGGTGCGCCGGTGACGGTCAACCCGCGATTCGGCCGCTGGGATCCCGACGGCATCCAGGTCGTGCCGACCGAAGCCGGGCCGGATGACCCCTCCGCGCCCAAGCAGCCCAAGCCAGGCAAGTCTGTCCTCGGTACCGATGGGTTCGACGGCGAGCCCTCAGCAGAGTCGCCCGCTCAGTGAGCGAGCCGTTCGGCGCGACCATGGACCGGCTGGTCCTGATCGCCAACACGCACCGGGTCGCGCCCGGTCTGTTGTCGTGGGAGGCGTGGCAGGCGCTGCGTGACGGCGACGTCTACTGCGCCGATGCTGCGCACCCACAGCTGCCGTTCCTCGAAGCCGCGGGCGTCGGCGTACAGATCCTGCGCGCGGGCGCCGACCTGGCCGGCCTGCGCGTCGGCTACCTCCTCGGCGGTGGCGACCCTGGTGCTGTGTCGATCGCGCAGCAGTTTCGCGAGAAGGCCCGCAGCGGCCGGGCCGCGGTGTGGCTCGCATCCGGCGGCGGTGACCCCGACTTCGTCCGCGCTCTCGGTGACCTGGCCGCCCGCGAAGGCGGTGTGGAGCTCGAGGTCGTCTACGGCTCATACGACATGCCCGGCGCTCGGTTGCTCGACCTCGTCTCGACGATGGACCGGCTGCGCTCTCCTGGGGGCTGTCCGTGGGATGCCAAGCAGACGCACGAGACGCTCGCGCATTACCTCGTCGAGGAGACGTACGAGGCCCTGGATGCCATCGAGGGGGGCGACCTCGCCGGCCTGCGCGAAGAACTCGGCGACGTACTCCTGCAGGTCGTCTTCCACGCCCGCGTCGCGCAGGAACGCGAAGACGGCACCGGCTGGACGATTGACGACGTCGCGGGCGGCATCGTCGAGAAGCTCGTCAGTCGCCACCCGCATGTGTTCGGAGACGTCGAGGTGTCCGGCGCGGACGAGGTCGTCGACAACTGGGAGCAGCTCAAGGCAGCCGAGAAGGGACGCACCTCGGTGACCGACGGCGTACCGCTCGGTCAGCCGGCTCTCGCCCTCGCGGCGAAGCTGCAGAAGCGCGCGCTCCGCGCCGGGCTGCCGGCGCCGCTCGTCGCCGAACATGTCGCGGCCGCCGAGACGTTGCCGCAAGCCGTCGCGGCTGCTGCTGCGGCCGTGGCCGACGCCGAGGACCCCGACCGCACCGACGCCGTCGGCGATCTGCTGTTCACGGTCGCCGTTCTCGCGCAGGCCGTCGGCGTCGATGCCGAAGCCGCCCTCCGCGGGACCGCGAAGCGATTCCGCGATCGCCTCGCGACACTCGAGCGTTCGGCGCTCCAGGACGAGGTCGCTCTCGACGCTCTCGACGAGCCGCAGTGGCGTGCGCGATGGGAAGCCGCCGCCGTACCGATCTTCGCCGACGAAGCGGACGACGAGTACGACGAGGATCCCGACCTCGGCATCGAGCCCGAAGAACACGACCGCCGCTTCCACGAGTAGCGCCCTGGGCTAGCGGCCGCATCTGCAGGGACATCGCGCTCTAGCCATGGCTACGCGTTCCGGCGCGCCCAGGGCATCCAGATCAGCTCGCCGCGCGGAAGCGCCTCGCGAAGCGCCCGCAATGCGTCGCTCTCGACGCGTTGCCGACCTCCCCACTGCTGCCCCGCAGCCTCGAACCAGTGTTCGTGCCACCACTCGCGATCTTGCACAAGCCGCTCGCCGAGCGTGCCGCCGATGACGGCCGCTGCCAGCGCTTCGAGCCGCTCGGTGCTCTCGTCGACCGTCTCATCGCAGGCGTCGCAGCCGCACTGCGGAACCGGCGTTTCGCTGTCACGGCCGGTGCGCACCAGCAGTCCAGGAAACGAGGTGAACACGATGCCGAACGGCGACCTCAGGCCGTCCGCGACAGCGAGCGTGATGGCCTGCGCCGGCGCCCCCGTTGGATCCACCGCGACTGCAGTCTCGCGCGTGACGTCGTAGCTGTTTTCGAGCCGGTCGAGCAGTGTTCGCGCGATTCCGTGCAGAGGCGCGTATCGGCCCGGGTCAGTCACCCGGCTGTACGCGTCCTGCGGCGGTCCGTCCATGCCCCACCTGTCACCCATGTCAGGATCATCACGGTCGGGTGTGCTCATGCATAAGCGAAAAGCGATATCGATCACCGAACGGGCCAGCCATGCGATGTAACAACCAGGGGCGACGGTAGGCTGACCCCGAAAATCACCAGCCAATCAACCGGTCAGAGCAAGCGTGTAGGAGTGTGTCGTGCCGTCGATCGAGGCCATCATCGCGAGGGAAATCCTGGACTCCCGGGGTAACCCGACCATCGAAGTAGAGGTGGCGCTCGAAGACGGCACCATCTCCCGCGCGGGAGTGCCGAGCGGCGCCTCCACCGGCGCCTACGAGGCCCTCGAACTGCGTGACGGCGACAAGGCGCGGTACGCCGGCAAGGGCGTCCGCAAAGCTGTTGAAGCGGTCGACGAGCGCATCGCGCCCGACCTGCTCGGGTACGACGC
>JBDSAK010000124.1:0-3954 GCA_039922195.1 Mycobacteriales bacterium | reverse complement strand
GGCGTCGCGGCTGTTTGGGCTGAAGCCGTAGCCGCTGTCCCAGTAGAGGTTGCGCTTGAAGTCGATGTAGTTGTCGGCGGAGCCTGTGTTCAAGTAGAAGCTGGAGGAGCGCACTGTGCTGGGGCCGGCGGCGAAGATGTTGTCGTAGAGCCGGATGTTTCCGGTGGGGTTGTAGTTGCCCCAGGTATTGAGGACGGCGGCGTTGCCCGATCCGCTCTGGACGCGGTCGTTGTCGTAGAAGGTGTTGAAGGCAACCGTCATGTCCATGTTCTTGGAGATCGTGTTGATGCGAAGCCCGGCAAAGGTGGCCCGGGTGATGACGTTGTTCCAGATCGCACCCGAGACGATGCCGTCGGCCATGTTGAGACCGTACTTGGCCGAGTTCTCCAGCCAGTTGTGGTGGATCTGCATGCCGGTGAAGCCCAGCCAGCCGCTGGGATAGCCGGAGTAGTTCTGACCGGCCAGGCCCACGTTGTCGAAGAACTGGACCAGGTTGCCGCCGGTGATGTCGTGGATGTGGTTGTAGCCAATCTCCCAGTTGCTCGCGCCCGAGTCGGCGTAGATGCCGTGGTTCTCCAGCGCGCCGGTGCAGGCCATGCCGTAGATGAGGTTGCCCAGCACCTTGACGTTGGTGCCATGGCCCGCTACGCCAGCGGCTTTGCTGTTGATCGCCGCAGGCCACGGGCCGAGCTCGTTGTTGACCACGCGCCAGTTGCCGCCCGAGGACTGCAGGTTGATCGGCGCGGCATCCGACGTCGCGTTCGCGTTGACGTCCATGCGAAGGTTCGAGATCGAGACGTACTCTCCGGTCGTGCCGTAGTACGCCGACGCCGGCCCGTGGATGCCGCCCTTCTGGCCTGCCGGGGTGGAGTAGTGGACGTCTTCGATGCGATTGCCGTTCACGTTGCCCGGGTAGGCCGTGATGTGGATCCAGCCGGTGCCCGAAGCACCCGTGGGTGCGGAGCCCTTCTGCGCCGGATCACGAAAGCGCAGCCAGGCGGTCTCGAAGCCGACGTCGCTCCAGTTGCCGCCACGCACCACGATGTGGTCGCCGGCGCGCAGCGTCGCATAGGCGCCGCCGCGGCTGCTGGTCTGCATGTAGCGCCACGGCTTGGTGATGTCGCCAGCCACCGCGGTGCTGTCGTTGCCGTTGAGCGCGACGAACAGGATCCGACCCGGGTTGGGAGTGAAGGTGTTGTTGACGTTGCTCACCACGCCGTTGACCACCACCTTGACCGGCAGCGCCATGCCCATGGCCGGGTTGCCCAGGTTGCCCACCTGCACCGTCAATTGCTGCAGGCCGAGCTTGGCCGCCTTGGACGTTCCCAGGTAGCGGTAGTTGGCCACCTCCACACCACCGATGTAGACCTTGGTGGTCGTCCCCAGACCCGCAGGACTGCCCAGGTTCGTGCCGAAGATCGAAAGGTACGAACCCTGGTTGCCCTCGCCTCCACTGACCGGCCCGCTGACAGCGTCGGTGTGCGTCATGTAGGGGGCGCCTGCAATGGGAACGGGAGCCGGGGCAGGAGCAGGAGCAGGAGCAGGAGCCGGAGCAGGAGCGATCCGGACTTCGCATGACTTGGACACCCCGCGCAGCGGGTCGGTGCCGAAGTATGAGTTCGTGCACTGGCCACCGGCCGTGACCGACTTCTTCACCCACGACCCGTTGGCGCCGAATCTCACGGTCCGCGTTCCGCTCACCGAGAACGAAGAGCCCTCGGTGGCAATCCTCGTCCATACGGTAGCGGCCTGAGGTGTCTTCCTATCGTCCTCGATGGGCAGTTCGTTCTCGTTGCCGGACAGCGACTCCACCTGGGCCTCATCGACCTCGAGAGCTTCGCTGCTCTCTGCACCACCGCCTCCACCACAAGCTGCAACGGCGAAGCACGCCAGGCATTCGGTGAAAAGGGTCGTCTTGCGCTTGAATTCTGCCTTCATGGGTTCGAGTGAAATCCTAGGTGGTGAGTTTCTCGTCGTCGACTGCCATGGGGCACAGGGTGCTGGCTGGAACGATACGAGTCGGGGTGACGGGGGGCTGTTGCCTGCTCGCCGACTGCGCCCGCCGAGCACCGAAAAACTACCGGAAGCGGGTTGCTGAGGCGAGCAGGCGGGAGTGTTAGCGACCGCTGAAGCCGTACCACCGAAATCTTGTTTCTGGATGTGCGGTATCCACTTCCCCGATTCAGGGGGTATGCCGCGGCAAAGTTCAACGCAAGGCGGCTCGCATCTCGGTCTCGATGACCTTCCAGATGCTGTCCCAGTTGTACGTTTGCTCGAAGCGAAGCCGACCCCGATTGCCCATCGCGCGGGCCAGCTGCGGATCACGAAGCAGGGTCAGCAGCGCCCTCGACAGACCATCCACGTCGTTGCATGCGGTTACAAGTCCGGCGTCTTCCACGAGCTCGGGCATCGCGCCGTAGTCAGAGGTGATGCAAGGCGTGGAGGTCGCCATGGCTTCGAGGACACTGATGGGGTTGCGGTCGACCAGGGAGGGTAGCGCGAACACGTGGGCCGAGCGCATCAACTCGACCAACTGTTTTCGGTCCCTTACAAAGCCGTGATCCACGACGCCCGGTGCTCCACGCAAGTTCTCCTGCCCGACGACGTGAAGCTCTGCCTCCGGAAGAGTCTTGCGGACCGTTTCAAAGGCCTGCATCAGCAGCGTGCCACCCTTCTTCTCGAAGTCGCCCTTGCCTATGTAGAGAATCGTCTTTCCATCGAAGGACTTTTCGTACGGCTGTCCGAACCCCAGACCCGCTCCGAAGCCTGAGACGACGGCCTTTGCAGGCTCGACGCCATAGTGCTCGACGAGAGCCTTGCTCACGAACTCGCTCCCTGAGAACACCCGGGCCGCAGAGCGGTAAACCTCGCCCTCGAGGTCGAGCCACTCGACCTCGTCCCTTGCGCTGTGGAAATGCGAGACTTCGTCGTGGATATTGCGCGATGAGTGCCAGCGGCACGAGTCGGTGAAGACGAATATCGTCTTGCCCTTCACCCCGGGGGAGAACATCGCGCCGAGGAACAGGATGACGTCGTACTGGCCTTCCAGCGGGGCCAGGGCACGTGCCGACAGGCGTGTCAGACGCCGGAAAACGGCCGGTGTCTTCTCGACGTGATATCGCCAGGTGCGGTACCACGCGTTGCGCGGCCAGCGAATCGATATCAGCCGGTACCAGAGCAGGTACAGCGCCGGCAGGCGCACCACCGGAGCCGCCACGATGTCGAACTCTTCCCGGAACCGCTCCATGAGCGGCGGGAACATGCCAATGCCGCCGCCGAAGACGACCGCCCGCCGCTTCCTTGGGATGCCGCCGGCCGCCGCGCAGTCGACTGCAGCTTGCGAAGATGCCGTTGTCAAAGCGTGCAGAACCCGAACCCGGCGGCTCGCCAGCGAGGGATCTGATCCGCGAGGGCGGCGACGGTGTGGGAATTGTGATCGTGCAACAGGACGATGTCTCCAGCTGAGGGAGGCTGTTCGTTCATCCTTGCCAGCAACGGCATGGTGCCGTCCTGCTGGAAGTCGCTGTAGGTCCTGGTCCAGTGCACGAGCCGGTAGCCGAGCCTGCACACGCGGCGCATCGAGGCGAGGTCGACATCGCCCTTTGGCGGACGGAACAGGTTCGAGTCGACGTGCCCGGCCCGACGGATCGCATCGGCGCAGCGCGTGAGGTCATCGGCAAGCGCCTCGGCAGTTTGCGACGTGATAACCGTGTGATCGTAGCTGTGTCCGCCGACTGCGTGCCCCTCGCGAACCATGCGCTCCACTTGCAGTGGATGCCGGTCCACATTGCGGCCGACGACGAAGAACGTCGCCCGGACGTCCAGACGGGCGAGAAGATCCAGCACGGCAGGCGTGTACTCGGGATGAGGCCCATCGTCGAAGGTCAGTGCGATGCGCCGCTCCGCAGTCGAGAGCCGCCACACGAAGCCGCCGCGTAGCACCACGCGCTGGAG
>JBDSAK010000123.1:0-2628 GCA_039922195.1 Mycobacteriales bacterium | reverse complement strand
GGACGCGAATCCGTAGAGCAGCCAGGCGGTCGCGAAGAGCACGGTGAACACGTTCGAGGAAAGGGAAAGTCCGGCGTCCTTGCGGCCGACCCACAGGCGCCAGGCCTGCGGCCAGCCGACTCCGATGCCGATCGTGCCGGCGGCCCAGCCGAAGACGGCCGCAGCCACCGGAATGGTCGGGGCTGCTTCGGCGGCTGCGCTGAGCACGGGTGATTTCTCCAGACGGCTTTCGATAGGTCTCTCTACCATCGGAACAACGCTTCAGATCATTACATTGCCGCCCTCACCCGGCTGGGTGAATTGTTTGCGGGGACGCACAGGGCGTACTCCCTCAATCGAGGCGGTCACTGCAGGCGGGTGAGCTCCACCGTCACGCCGAGAGCGCTCGCCGGCGGCCCGTGATAGACACCTGACAGCGGCCGTACGTCGGCGTAGTCGCGGCCGCGCGCGACCACGACGTGCCGCTCCGCCACGTCCCGCAAACTGGTCGGGTCGACCGCGATCCAGCTCCCGGCCCAGTACTCGACCCACGCGTGACTCTCGCCCCGGGTCGACGTACCGATCGCCGCGTCGACGACCGGGCACAGGTAGCCCGAGACATAGCGGGCCGGCAGACCCATCGCGCGCAACGCCGCCAGCGTCAGGTGCGCGTAGTCCTGGCACACGCCTTTGCCTGACGCGCGCGCATCGTCCGAGGTCGTGTGCACGCCGGTCCAGCCGCGTTCGTACGCGAGCTGCTCGTGCGCCCAGTGCGCCGCCGCCTGCCCCGCGGCGTCGGGGGCATGCGCGGCCGACAGCTCCAGCGCATGCGCGGTGACCTCGGCTTCGGCGATGACGTATCGGGACGGCGCCAGCAGCTCGCTGTAGCGGTCTCGCAGTTGCGGCGAGCGCAGCTCATCCCAGCCGGCGTCGCCGCGATGCGCGCGCGCGCCCGCGGTCTCGACGATCGACGTCGCTGTGACCACCAACTCGCTGTGCGGCACGTGCACGTCGAAGGCGTGGACCTGCGCACCCCAATAGTCGACGTAGCGCAGTGGCCGGACCGCGGGAGTGACCTCGATCCGCGCCTCGAGGGTCTGCTGCCCGCCGCCGGATACCGGGGTCATTCGGGCCTCGTTGTACGACGCCCGCACCGGCTGCGAATAGCGGTATCCCGTCGTGTGCGCCACCGCAATGCGCCAGGTCATGCGTCCGCCTCTTCCGGGCTCCACGTGATGGTCTTCGTCCCGGCAAAGAACCGGCGCCTGACCGCTTCGCTGACTTCGCTCATCACGGCCTGCAGCTCGTGCAGTCGCTCGGGCAGGCCGTCGAAGACTTGATCCTTGGCGAGGAACTCCAGCTCGGTACGCGTGCGGCCGAGGGCACGTCGCGCGTCGTCGGCCGAGCCCAGACGTCCCGCAGTCGAATCGAGCCGCACGAGTGCGTCCTCGCCGTCGACGAGCGAGTGGAAAACCGACCGCGGGAAGAGCCGGTCCAGCAGCAGGAACTCGAGTACCAGCTGTGACTCGACACCGCGCTGATACGTCCGCAAATAGGCCTCGTGCGCCGAGCAGGCACGCAGGGTCGGGATCCAGCCCTCGCCCGGCAACGGCGAGATCACCCGCGCGGCCAGCAGCCGTGCCGTCATGTCAACGCGCTCGACGCTGCGACCCAGGACCAGGAAGTCGTAGCCGTGGTCGCGGCTCATCGTCGACTCGGTCAGGCCCGCGAACAGCGCCGCCCGCTCGCGCACATAGGAGAAGAATGGGGCCGGTCCGAAAGCGCGCGCGGCCTGCACGCGCGGCGGCAACTCGTGAAATGTCGTGTTGAGGCACTCCCAGATCTCCGACGAGAGTGCCTCCTGAACGCCCCGCGCATTCTCCCGCGCCGAAGAGAGCGATCCGACGATCGAGCTGACGAAACTGTCGTCGTAGCCGAACTGTTCGAGCAGCGCATTCGTGTCGTGCGGCGGATCCTCGCGCACTCCCATCACCGAGGCGAGCACGGCCGTCGACTTCTCCTCGTCGACCGCTGGGTCCTCCAGCACGAGGTGGAAGTGCACATCGAGCAGCCGCGCGGTGTCCTCAGCTCGCTCGACGTAGCGGCCCACCCAGAACAGTGCCTCGGCGATTCGGCTCAGCATCGGGCGCCGCTCTGCTGCTGTTGCTCCTGCTGCCCGGACAGCGGCCCGAGGTCGGGCGCTACCGACTGCACCTCGGCACCTTCGTACGTGGGCCAGTCACGTTCTTCGACGCGCTCGGGACCGGTAGTGAGCACCCAGGTGTCCTTGGAGCCGCCGCCCTGACTGGAGTTGACGACGAGACTGCCCGCACGCAGGGCGACCCGGGTCAATCCGCCCGGGAGCACAGAGATCCGCTCTCCGTCGTTCATCGCGAACGGTCGCAGGTCTACGTGCCGCGCGGCGATCGACTCACCCGACTGCGACGGCGCCGTCGAGAGCATCACGAGTTCCTGGGCGATCCAGCCGCGCGGGTTGTCGACGATTTCGGCGCGCACCGCCGCGAGCTGTGCGTCCGTCGCGTGCGGGCCGACGACCAGGCCGTAGCCGCCGGAACCGTCGACCGGCTTGAGCACCAGCTGGTCGAGGCGGTCGATGCACTCGGCGAGAACCTCCGGATCCTCGAGCCG
>JBDSAK010000122.1:0-2988 GCA_039922195.1 Mycobacteriales bacterium | reverse complement strand
CTCTGGTGTCGGCTGCGCGGGAATCGGCTCCGCCGAGGCACTCGGGCTCTGACCCGGCACCGGCCATTCGAGATCGATGGTGCCCGCCTCGGGTTCGACCGTCAGCACGATGACGCTGCCCTCGATCGCCGCGCTCCCGGCGGGCAGATCCTGGTGCCAGACCAGGCCGGCGTTCTTGGTCAGCCGCTCGGCGCACGCGGCGTCCCCCGAACACGAGGGCTGCACCACGATGCTGGCCACCATTCCGGCACGGGCGAGGCGAGCGGCGGCGACCTCCGGCAGTACGCCGATGACATCCGGTACGACGGTCGGCCCGCCCGGTGCCCCGGCGACCCGGAGCGTCACAGTCTGACCGGAGCGCGTCGGCGCGCCGGCAACGGGATTCTGGTCGATCACCTCGCCGAAGGGACGACCGGTGCCGTACAGCTCGCGGAAGGCCAGCTTCAGCTCGGCGAGTTCAGCGACTGCGGCGGTGCTCTCCCTGGCCAGGCCGACGAAGTTCGGCGCGGGCAGCACGTCCGGCCGGTGCGGCTCGACACAGATCTCGGTGGGCTCCGTGCCCGTCACGTAGCGGCGGGGTTGTCGCAGGACGGCCGGCGTCCAATCGTTGGGCAGGCAGCGGCGCGAGATGTCGACGATGACCTCGGTGAGCGCGCCTGCGGTGCTGGTGAAATCGCGGGGCGGCGTCCCGGCGAGCGCCGCGCTCGCGAACCGTGCCCAGGCCTGAGCCGGCAGCGTCCCGCCGGAGATGTTGCCCCCGAAGCCGTTGTTCTTCGTCATCGCGACCTGGCCGCGGGCGACGCCGACCCACACCGAGGCGGCGAAGTCCGGCGTGTACCCGACGTACCAGGCGTCGTGGTACCTCGTCGAGGTCCCGGTCTTGCCTGCCTGCGGCCGGTTGATCGCGGCGCGGAACCCGGTGCCCGCGGTGACCACCCCACGCAGGATGTCGGTCGTCACCGCGGCTGTCCCGGAGTCGGTGACCCGGATGGGGGCCGGATCGTTCTTGACGATGAACTCGCCGCTCGAGTCCTTGACCCAGCCGATCAGGTACGGCTTCGCGTACAGGCCGCCGGCGGCGAGCGTCGCGTAGGCCGCGGCCATCTGTACGGCGTCGACCTCCTGCGCCCCGAGGGTGGTGGCCGGGCCTGACCGCACGGCCGCGTCGCCGGCGCCGGTGATGCCGAAGCGCTCGGCGACCTCGATGACCTTCATCGCCCCCGCGTCGGGGTCCCCCCCGCCGAGCTTGGTCACAATCCGTGCGAACGCCGTGTTGACCGACTTCTCCGTCGCGGTGCGGATCGAGATCTCGCCGAGCGCCGACCCGTCGTAGTTGTCGACCTCCCAGGTGCGGACGCCGCCCCGCGGGATCGATGCATGGTCACCGGCCTCGAACATGTCGTCCGGGCTCATGCCCGCCTCGAGCGCCGCGATGATCGTGAACACCTTGAACGTCGACCCCGCTTGGCGCTTCGTGCTGCCACCCCGCGCCAGGTTGACCTTGGCGATGGGGTCCTTGGTCGAGAAGAAGTCGCGCCCGCCGACCATCGACGTGATCGCACCGTCACCGGGGCGCACCGAGGCAATCGCACCGTCGGGCCGGGTGGCGCCGATGGTCGCGGCGAGTGCTTCCTCGGCCGCGCGCTGCGTGCGCGGATCGATGGTCAGCTTGATGGTCAGGCCGCCGCGGTAGATGGCGTTGTCGCGGTCGGCCTGCGTACGCCCGAGCCGGGTGTCCCGGCGCAGGTCCTCGATGGCGTCGGTCACTGCGTACGCGGAGGCGTAGCGCGTCGCGGTTTTGAAGACCTTCACAGGTATCGGGTCGGTCTCGGCGGCCTCCCGTTCCGCAGCGGTGATGGCGCCGGCGCTGACCATGTCGGAAAGCACCTCCGCGCGCCGGTCGGCGGCGCGCGCCGGTCGGCGGATCGGGTCGGCGGAGTTGGGGGAGCGGACCAGCCCGGCCAGCAACGCGGCTTCGGCCAGGCTCAGCTTCTCCGGCCCGTGGCCGAAGTAGACGCGGATCGCCGCGCCGACGCCGTACGCCCCCTGACCGAAGTACACGGTGTTCAGGTAGCGCTCGAGGATCTGCTGCTTGGTCAGGCTCTTCTCGAGCCCGACCGCGAGGGACGCCTCGCGCACCTTGCGGGCCAGGGTTCTGTCGTTGGACGTGACAGTGTTCTTCACGAGTTGCTGGGTGATCGTGCTGCCGCCCTCGGCCGCCGAACCGCTCTTCGCGTCCGCGACGGCGGCGCGCGCGATGCCGCGGCTGTCGACACCGTCGTGGTCGAAGAACCGCCGATCCTCGGTCGCGACGACGGCCTGCACGAGCACGGCCGGGATCTTGTCGTAGGCCAACAGCGTCCGGTCCTGTTCCGCGTGCAGTGTCGTCAGGCGGCTGCCGTCGGCGGCGAGCACGACGCTGGTGAGGGCCGGCGTACCCAGCAGATCCGGATTGACGGGGAGTGCCTTGACGCAGGCTCCGGCTCCGAACGTGACCACCAGCGCGAGCGCGACCGACGACGGGACGGCGCCGCGCCTGCGGGCATGGCGACGTGAGCGGTCGATGGACACAGGAGGAAGATCGGCGGTTACGCCGAACGGCTGTAGCCGCCCCTAGACTTCGCAGCCCTGGCCCCGACTCCGAGTAACCAGGCTTTGGCCGACGCTCTCGAGATTCTGACGTCGGGCGCGGCTTCGGTCCTCCCCGCGGGTGCGCTGGCGGACCGCCTGGCGGTCGCCGCCACCGAGGGCCGGCCGCTGCGGGTCAAGCTCGGCATCGACCCCTCGGGTAGCGATCTCACGCTCGGCCACGCGGTGGTGCTGCGCAAGCTGCGGCAGTTCCAGGACCTCGGCCACGTCGCGGTGCTCATCATCGGCGACTTCACCGCCCAGGTGGGGGACCCGTCGGGTCGATCGGCCACTCGGCCCCGGCTCACCAAGGACGAAGTCGAGCGTCACGCCGCGTCGTACCTGGAGCAGGTCCGCACC
>JBDSAK010000121.1:0-2538 GCA_039922195.1 Mycobacteriales bacterium | reverse complement strand
AAGCAGCGACTGCTCTGCGCGGTCCTGCTCGTCGCGTTGGTGCCACTGGCCGTCGAGATTCCCGCAGTGGTCATGGTCGGCGGGCTTGCCGCGCTACTGACGGCGCTGATCGCCTACGAAACCCTTCATTTCGCCGAGGCACGCAACCGCGTGCGCCAGGAGCTCGCACACCAGGCCGCGACCAACTAGCCGCCTCGGAGAAACATTGGCGCGCTGCGCCGGACATGACTACGATCCCTGGTGGAGGGCTGGGGGGAGATGCATCGGATCAGACTGGGATCGGCGACGGCCGCAGCGGTGCTCGCGTGCATCCTGCCGGGAACGGCGGGTGCGGCCATCACGCCGACACGCACCGCGTCCGACATCGCCGGCGCGATCAGCGACGGGGCGAACGCGCCCACGGTGCTCGCCGCGAGCTTCGTGACGATTCCGCCGAACGGCAACCCGGCGGCCGTTGCCGACTCCGCGCTGACGTCGTTTCCGACCACGGGTGGCCGGTACGGTTTGCTCACGACCGGCGACGCCAACCTCGCGGATGACCCGAACGCGACCGCCAACAACGGTTTCAACGCCGGTGGCTTCGCGGTGCGCGGCACCAGCGACCGCGACGTGACGATTCTCAAGGTCGACGTCTCGGTGCCGAGCAGCGCGAACTGCATCTCGGTCGACTTCCGGTTCCTGTCGGAGGAGTTCCCGGAGTTCGTCGGCAAGACCGTGAACGACGCCTTCGTCGCGGAGCTCGACAGCTCGACGTGGACCACGACCGCCTCGGTCGTGACTGCGCCCAACAACTTCGCATTCGATCCCACCGGGAACGTCGTCAGCATCAACAGCACCGGCGTCACGAGTGTGTCCGCGGTCAACTCGACGGGCACGACGTACGACGCGGCGACAACCTTGCTGCGCGCCTCCGCGCCGACGACCCCTGGGAACCACTCTCTCTACCTGTCGATCTTCGACCAGGGGGACAACGTCCTCGACTCCGCGGTCTTCATCGATCGGCTGACCGTCACGAAGACGGCCGCCGGCGCCTGCAAGCCGGGCGCGGGAAGCGCCAACGCGACCCCGGCCGCCTCCGACGTCATCAAGCTCCCGTCGAACAAGAAGTGCGCGAGCCGCCGCAAGTTCAGGATTCGCATCCGCCAGCCCGGTGGCGTTCAGATCCAGACCGCACTCGTGTTCCTCAACGGCAAGAAGCTGCGCATGCTCACCCGCAAGGTGTTCCAGCGCAAGCGCAAGGTCGCGGGCGTGAACCTGCGGGGGCTTCCGAAGGGCACGTTCAAGGTCCGGATCGTCGTGCTGACGACCGAGGGCACCACGCTGCGAGGGACGCGCACCTACCGCACCTGCGCCAAAAAACGCAAGTCCCAGCGCCCGCCGCGGCTGTAGCCAACTCGTCTCGCGAGACGGGCCCGGCGCGGCGCTTCGCTAGCATTCCCCGGCTGATGGCTGTCCCCAAACAGAAACAGTCCCACTCGCGGACCAACAAGCGCCGCTCCCAGCACAAGGCGGCAAAGCCGACCGTCAGCGAGTGCCCGCAGTGCCACTCGCCACGGATCCCGCATCGCGTGTGCTCTGAGTGCGGCTACTACGGCGGCCGGCAGGTCGTCGTGGAGCGCGCCTCCGCCGAGGAGTAGCCGTCGCGACCGTCGCGGTAGACGCGCTCGGCGCCGACCTGGGTCCGCGAGAGATTGCAGAGGGAGTGCGGGCAGCGGCCTCCGCCGGAACCCGTTGCATCGTGTTCGGGCCCGCTGCGGAGCTGACCGAGCTTGGGGACGCGGTCGAGGTCGTCGACGCGCCCGTCGCCATCTCCAATTCCGAGGACCCGGCCCGGGCCGTGCGCGCGAAGCCCGAGTCGTCGATCGTGCAGGCAGCCGGCGCGGTCGCCGAGGGACGTGCCGACGCGCTCGTGAGCGCGGGGTCGACCGGCGCCACGCTGGCCGCGGGCCTGCTCCAGATCAAGCGCATGCGCGGCGTTTACCGGCCCGGCCTCGCCGTGCTGCTCCCGGTGCCCGGGCGCCCGACCCTGCTGCTCGACGTGGGAGCGACAGTCGAGGTTCGTCCCGAGCAGCTCGTGCAGTTCGCGTTCATGGGCTCCGCCTTCATGGAGGGCGTGATGGGGGTGATGCGGCCGCGCGTCGGCCTGCTGAACGTCGGCGAGGAAACGGGGAAGGGCACGCCCGGTGCCGCCGAAGCACACGCGCGACTGGCCGCGCTCGAGGGCGCGCCGTTCGACTTTGCCGGCAACGTCGAGGGTGGCGGGCTCGTCGCGGGCCAGGCCGACGTGGTCGTCACCGACGGCTTCACGGGGAACGTCGCGCTCAAGCTGATGGAGGGAACGACGCGCACGGTCGTCGGCGCGATCCGCGACGCGATCCGTTCAGGTACGGCGTCGCGTCTGGGCGGCCTGATGATCCGATCGCGGTTCGGCGAGCTGCGCGAGCGCCTCGACCCCGAGTCCGTCGGCGGCGCCTACCTCTCCGAGATTGAACGGCCTGCCCGCCGAGCCATTGGGCTTCCGTCCACGAACGCAAGGCC
>JBDSAK010000120.1:0-2894 GCA_039922195.1 Mycobacteriales bacterium | reverse complement strand
CGATCACCGAGGACACCAAGTCGACGACCGTCAACGGCTCCTGCACCAACGGTGCCGGCCAGACCACCAATGCGGCACCGCTCACGGTGAAGCTCGACACGACCGCGCCAACCGCCGCGCTCGCGGCAACGGGTACGGCGGGCGACAACGGCTGGTTCATCGGCAACGTGACGGTGACCACGACCGGCTCCGACCCGATCAGCGGTCCGGTCACCTGCACGGCCAGCCAGGCGCAGACCGGCGAAACGACCGGTCAGGCGTTCACCGGTTCGTGCACGAACGGAGCCGGCCTCACGACGGCTGCGACGGCGCTGACCGTCAAGCTCGACAAGTCGGCACCGAGTGCATCGCTTGCGGTGACCAACGGAACGACCGGCAGCAACGGCTGGTACGTCTCCGACGTGACCGTCAGCACGACGGGCGCTGACACCATCAGCAACCCGGTCAGCTGCACCGCCGCGCAGACGCTGTCAGGCGACACCAAGGGCGACATCGTCAACGGCTCCTGCACCAACGCGGCCGGCCTCGTCGGCACGGCAGCGCCGCTGACGATCAAGCTGGACAAGACGCCGCCGGTGGTCACGGTGATCAACCTCGACCCGTCGTACGTCGTCGGCTCGGTGCCGAACGTCACCTGCAGCACGACGGACCCGACGTCCGGTGTGGCGACGAGCGCGACGCCGTCCGTACCGGTCCTGAGCGGAGTCGGTGTCTACACCGTCACCTGCAGCGGCGCGTCGGACAACGCCGGCAATGCCGGCTCGGCGTCCGCGACACTGCGGTCGATCTACGGCTGGAACGGCTTCCTGCAGCCGATCAACGACACGGCGCACCAGATCGGTACGGCGACCAGCATCTTCAAGGCCGGCAGCACCGTTCCGGTGAAGTTCGAGTTGCGGCGGGCGGACGGCACGATCATCACGCCCACCAGCGCGCCGGTCTGGCTGACACCGGTCAGGGGTTCGCGGACGACAGCGGCGGTCGACGAGCCGGTCTACACCGAGCTGTCGACGGCCGGTGGGTTCTACCGGGCCAGCGGCTCGCAGTGGATCTACAACTGGAGCACCAAGGGCCTCGCTGCCGGCTACTACTACCGCATCGGCGTCACCCTGGATGACGGTCAGACGTACTACGTCAACATCGGGCTCCGGTAGCAGGAGCGCGCCAGAGAGGCCCGGCCCCGCGGCCGGGCTTCTCTGCTGCCCGACAGCAGCCCGGTACCGCGGGTGACGTTCGGGCACCGATGTGCGAACATAGACGTGTGTCTAAGTCTTTGCTGCAACTCACCCCGGTCGAGACGGTCGAATGCTGCGCTCCGTTGTCACGCGAACCGCTGTCCATCCAGCAGGCGGAGCAGGTCGCGCCGCTGCTCAAGGCGCTCGCCGATCCGGTGCGGCTCCGGTTGATGTCGTTGATCTCCTCCCACGAGGGCGGTGAGGCCTGCGTGTGCGACTTGACCGACGCCTTCGACCTTTCGCAACCCACCATCAGCCATCACCTCAAGGTGCTGCACGAAATCGGTCTGCTCGATCGGAGCAAGCGCGGCGTGTGGGTCTACTACCAGGCCCGTCCAGAAGCGCTCGCGGCGCTTGCGGCGCTGATCGGTAGTCCCTGACCGTCGCGCATCAGCGGTTGCGCTCGTTGCGGACGAAGAGCGCGGTACCGGCGGCGACGAACGCCACGAACATCGCCACGATCACGGTGACGATGAGGGGGAACGAATCGGGCACGAGGCGCTCTCGGTCGGCATCGCCGTACGCGACCGACCGGACCACCTCGACGGCGTACCGCATCGGCGCGATGCGCGAGAAGAACTCCAAGTAGCCCGGGACCTGGTCGGTCGGGTTGAACACGCCCGCGAGAAAGAACTGCGGGAGGAAGACGAACCCGAAAAGCTGGTCGGCAAACCGGCGAGTCTTGACTGTCGACAGGACGAACAGACCGAACGCACCGCCCAACAGGCAGCAGACGACGCCCATCGCGACGACCAACGGCAGCCGAGCGAGCGGGATGCGGGCGCCGATCGCATAGCCCACGGCCAGGATTCCCAACCCCTGGACGAGCGCCACGAGTGCTTCGCCACTGATCTTGCCGACGATGATGGCGTAGCGGGAGACCGGGGCGACGAAGAGCTCCTGGCTGAAGTCGTTGTCGCGGTCTTCGAGCAGCGAGACCAGTCCGAGCGCCGATGACTGGAAGACCGTCTGCGCAAAGACGCCGGTCAGGACGAACGGCAGGAAGTCGATACCCTCGATCACGTTCTTGAAGCTGTTGCCCAGGATCACGACGATCATGAACGGGAAGATGAAGCTCGCAATGATCCGCGGCCGGTCCTGCAGGAACTTCGTCACGTCCCGCTGCGCCACCGCCAGCGCCGCGCCGGCGTCAGCCATCGACGCGCTCCATTTCATCGGCATCGGTGCCCACGATGTCCAGGTAGGCATCCTCGAGGGTCGGGGCATGCGTGCGGATGAGCGACAGCGGTACGTCGATCGAGGCGATCAGGTGCTGAGCCGCAGTTGCATCCGCCACGACGTCGAACGTCGAGTTCTCCACAAAGCTCGCCCCGGCCAGCTCGAGTGCGGCCCGTAGGCCGGCGCGGTCCGGGCTGTCGAGGATGAGTTGCGAACGACCGACGAGGCGCTGCCGCAACTCCCCCGGCGTACCGTTCGCGACGACCTTGCCCTTCGCGATGACGCAGACCTGGTCGGCGCTCTCTGCCTCTTCCAGATAGTGCGTGGTCAGGAAAACCGTGGTGCCACTTTCTTCCTGCACGCTGCGCAAATAGCCCCATAGATCGCGGCGACTCACCGGGTCCAGACCGGCGGTCGGTTCGTCGAGGAAGAGCACCTCCGGCCGGTGCAGCAAGCTGCGCAGGATCTCGAACTTGCGCT
>JBDSAK010000119.1:0-2838 GCA_039922195.1 Mycobacteriales bacterium | reverse complement strand
CCGGGGTGAAGTTCAAGGACGCCGAGATCATCGGGGTGCCCACGATCGTCGTCGTCGGCCGTCGACTGACGGAGGGCATCGTCGAGGTGCGCGACCGGCGCACCGGTGAGCGGGCGGACATGGGGCTCAGCGAGGTCGTGGCTCATCTCAGCGCGCTCGCCGAGGCATGACCGGAGTTGACGCTGTCCTGTTCGACTGGGGCGGCACGCTCACGCCGTGGCACACGATCGACCTGGTCGCGCAATGGCGGATCTATGCCCAGGCGTACGACCCGGCGCGTGCCGAGGAGTTGGCGCGCGCGTTGTACGAGCAGGAGGTCCTGGCCTGGCGGCGGGCCGAGCAGCACCACCGCAGCGGCACCCTCGACGACCTGATGCGGGCGGCTGGGGTGGATCCCGGCGGTGACCGGCACGACGCGGCGATGCGGGCCTACCTCAAGGCGTGGGAACCGCACACCCACATCGATCCGGACGCGCCGCCGCTGCTGAACTCGTTGCGGGACATGGGCATCCGGGTCGGCGTGCTGTCGAACACGCTGTGGCCGCGCGAGCATCACGAGGCGGTGTTCGCGCGCGACGGCGTGCTGGACCTGCTCGACGGTGCTGTCTATTCCAGCGAGATCCCGTACACCAAGCCGCATCCCGAGGCCTTCCACGCCGCGATGCAGGCTGTGGGCGTGACCGATCCCGCGCGCGTGGTGTTCGTCGGCGACCGACTCTTCGACGATGTCAGCGGCGCCAAGGCCATGGGTATGCGAGCCGTGCACGTGCCGCACAGTGCCGTGCCGACCCACGACGTCGAGCCCGACGCGACCATCGAGCGGCTGGCCGACCTGCGACCACTGATCGAGTCCTGGATCTAGCGCTGGTGCTTCGGCCCACCCATCTCGGTGAACTGCCTGACTTGCTCGTTCGATCCTGAGCCGATCTCCCCGGACGTGCCGCAGACTGGAGGCGCAGGGCATGAGGACGGAGGGCACCGGGTGAAGCGCAGCGCTGCCTCGCGTCTGGGGTTTGTCCTCGGCGCTGCCTTGGGCGCGACGTTGGCGGTATCCGCCACCCCGGCCGCCGCCGCGGAGACCACTCAGGTGCAGATGATCACCGTCCGAGCGCACCCGGCGGCGACGACTGCCTCGCTCGAGGCGATACAGCGGCCGGCGAGCGGTGGGTTGTGGAAGTTGATGCACCCGGCGATCTACGCGTACGTCGGAGCGCAGGGGATCGGCCCGGCCAGCGAATATCTGTCAAGAACGCCGGCCGGCACCTTCAGCCTCAGCGAGGCCTACGGGCGGCTGGCCAACCCCGGAACCACCTTGCCCTACAAGGTGCTGGACTGGTTCGACTGGTGGGTCAGCGACGTGAACTCCGGCTACTACAACACCCACTATCGCTGCGGCGGCACCGTGTACTGCCCGTTCAATGTCAGCAAGGGCGAGCGGCTGATGTCCTACGGCGCTCTTTATGACTACCTCGTCGTCATCAACTACAACCGCTGGCCGGTCGTCAAGGGTGCAGGTTCGGCGTTCTTCCTGCACGTCAGCAACGGCCGGCCGACGGCCGGTTGTGTGGCCGTGTCGCGAGCCGACATGATCTGGCTCTTGCGCTGGTTGAAGAAAGAGTACAAACCGTTGATCAAGATCTATGTGACCTGAAGAGCGCGGCCAGCGGGTTCAGCTGGCGCCGGGAAAGGCGACCGTCGCCGTGGCCCCTGGCACGGCGAGCCGCCACTGCACTCCTCTCGTGGCCGCATCGATCAGCGCCGAGACGGCGAGTTGCCGGTCCGGCAGGTCGGTGACTGCGGCCAGCGCCGCCCGCCACACCGCCGCGAGCCGTTCCTCGAGGTGGACCGCGAGCCGCCGCGCGGAAGCAGCGTCCTGCACCGGGAACGGCAGCTCGTAGGACGACGCGGTCGGGGGTGGCGACGGCACCCGGCTGCCGAGCGCCGAGATGAGCAGGTCGCGTCGGGTCCGGTGCGCTTTGTCGGCGGCCCGGGCCAGTGGTTGCTCGCGCCCGCTCAACTGGGCCCCGACGACGCCATAGCCCCAGATCGTCGCGTGCTCTGCCGCAAGGGCCAGCTGGAGCGCCTCCGTCGGCGTGCTCACCGCACCAACACCAGGTGCGCTGATTCGCAGGCCGCGATGCTGCCCAGCAACGCCGCCCGATCCACCGGCGCTGTCACGCAGGCGAGTGACAGGAGTCGCGATGCCGCGAGCTCGGCCGCCCGCAGCGTGACGATCGCGGCGGCAGCTGTGGAAGGTACGGCGGCCGGAGTCGGTGCAGCGCTGGCTGACGGTGACGGGCGACCGGCCGGTGCGCCGCGGACGACGGCACGCAGTGCGTCGAGGTGCGCGGCATGGTCGGCTCGGATCGGTGCGAGCCGGGCGGCGAGTTGGGGGTAACGCGCCAGCACGTTGTCGTAGAGCACAAGCATCGTGTTTTCCGCGACGAGTGCCGGCAGTAGCGGGTCGGGGGGCGGCGGCGCTGGCGTGGCCCGCGGTGTCGCCGTGCCCCCGTCGAGGAGGGTGCAGCCGGTCGGTGCCGTGACCAGCGCCGAGCCGAGGACGATCAGCAGATTCCGGCGGGACAGGGGCACAGTGTCCGAGCCTAAACGGATGCGCCCGCCGGCCGCACAGCAGACGACAGGCGCCCCTCCTGGTCGGAAGAGCGCCTGTCGCGTCTGATGGGGTCAGGTGACGATGACCTTGCCCTTCATGTAGCCGTGCGGCGTGCAGTGGTACTCGTACGTTCCTGCCTTGGTGAAGGTGTAGGAGTACGACTTGCCTTTGCCGAACGTCTTCGAGTCGAACGACTTGTCGTCGCCGGTCGCCGAGTGCTCGAC
>JBDSAK010000118.1:0-12143 GCA_039922195.1 Mycobacteriales bacterium | reverse complement strand
AGAGCCGGGCGGCCGGCACGTACCAGATCGGCCCGTGGAAACCCACGTGGTCTGCGGCCGAGCATGCCGACGCGGTCGCTGCGGTCCGGGAAGCCATCGTCGCCGGCGACGTCTATCAGGCCAACATCGTCGGGCACCAGCAAGCGCCGTTCGCGGGCGACCCCGCCGCGGTCGGCGCCGCGTTGCTGCGGCTCGCGCACACGCCGTACGCGGGGAGCATGACCGGCGATGGCTGGTCGGTGTTCTCGGCCTCGCCCGAGTGCCTGCTCGAGGTCGAGGCCGGCACGGCGCTGACGCGGCCGATCAAGGGGACCGCCGCCACCGATCCTGACTCCGGCATCGACCTGACCGCACGGGCCGCACTGCAGCGCAGCGAGAAGGACCGGGCCGAGCACGTGATGATCGTCGACCTGGCACGCAACGACCTCGGTCGCATTGCCGACATCGGCGGCGTCTCCGTCCCGGAGCTGTACGTCGTGCGCCGACTTGCGGGCGTCTGGCATGCCGAATCGACGGTGACCGCCCGACTGTCCGAGAGCGTCGGCCTAGCCGAGTTGCTCGAGGCGGTGTTCCCTGGCGGTTCGGTGACCGGAGCGCCGAAGCTCTCGGCGCTCGACATCATCGACCGGCTCGAGCCGGTCGGTCGCGGTCCATCGATGGGTGCACTCGGATGGATCGGTGCCGACCGGACCATCCGGCTCGGACTCACCATCCGGACGGTGGCTGTCGCGGACGGCACGATCCACTTGTGGACGGGCGGGGGCATCACCTGGGGGAGCGACCCGGTAGCCGAAGTCGCCGAGGCCGCGGTGAAGGCAGCGCCGCTGCTGCGCGCGCTCGGCGCCGTCGGCTAACCGGTCAGGTGCGGCCTTCTGCCTCCTGGGCCGCGCCCAGCGCAGCGGGCCGGGTCATCCACTCGGCCTGTTCCACCGGGAAACCGGCCGCGCGCATCGCGGCGCAGACCTCCGGGTCGTCATCGACGACAACGGCGACCGTGGACCGCGATGCGAGGCTGCGCACCTCCTGCACCTTGGTCTGTTTCGCCGGCCTGCGGTCGGCATTGCCGCGCATCACCACCGGCCAGCCGCCGATACCCGCCGCGGTGAGCCATCTCTCGGTGTCCGCGCGACACCGTTCGGGGCGGCCCGTGACGAACACGATGTCGTGGTCCTCGGCCAGGGACAGCACCCGCGCGATTCCGTCATCGAGGACGGAATCGCCCGGCGCGGCCGCGAAGAACGCGTTCCAGTCCTTGGGCGCTCGCTCGACGTGGCGCAGCCGATGCCGCACGTCCGCAACGACCCCATCGATGTCGATGACGGCGAGGGGCCGGGCAGCGGTCGTCACGAGTAGTTGGCCTCGTCGGCGAGGAACTGCTCGAGAACCGTCACGACCAACTCGTGATCCTCGTCCTGGGGCAGCCCCGACACCGTGATCGTCCCGACCAGCCCGCCGCCCCGGACGAGGACCGGGAAAGCGCCTCCGTGCGCGGCGTGCAGCAGCTGGTCCCAGTGCGGTTGATCCTCGAACTTCGCACCCTTGTCGGTCCAGGTGCGGCCCACGTAGTACGAGCTGTGGCCGAACCGGTGGACCGTTCGGTTCTTGCGCCTGATCCACTCGTCATTGTCGGCGCTGGTGCCGGCCAGCGCCGCATGGAAGAGCTGGTGCGTGCCGCGACTGATGTCGATCGTCACCGGCAGGCCGGCGGCACGTGCGGCCTCGACGAGGCGGACGCCCAGCCGCCACGCGACGTCGTTGTCGAACGCCGCAAACTGCAGCGTGTGCTCCTGCTCGAGGAGGTCGGCCAGGCTCAGCGTCTTCTGGTCCATGGGGCCCCTTTCCGGTGGTGACCACCACCGTAGCGAACACGATAACGCTGCAGTCACGCCTAATTCAGGGATCAACTCGACGTGAGCCACCAAACGAGGAATCATTCGCGCCCATGCGACTCGTTGCCGGAATCGATTGTTCGACCCAGTCCACCAAGGTCCTGGTCTGCGACGCCGAGACGGGCGATGTCGTCAGGGAAGGCCGGGCGCCGCACCCCGACGGCACCGAAGTCGAGCCGCGGGAGTGGTGGCAGGCGTACGCCGACGCATCCGACGGTTTGCTGGCCGGCGTCGAGGCATTGGCCGTCGGTGGTCAGCAGCACGGCATGGTCTGCGTCGACGACGACGGAGCGGTCGTGCGACCCGCGCTGTTGTGGAACGACACCCGCTCGGCCGCCGCAGCGAGTGAGCTGGTAGTCGAGTTCGGTGGACCCCAGGCGTGGGCGGACGCTGTCGGCTCCGTGCCAGTCGCCAGCTTCACCGTCACAAAGCTGCGCTGGCTCGCGGAGCACGAGCCCCAATCGGCGGCGCGCACATCACGCGTGCTCCTCCCGCACGACTGGATGACGTGGATGCTCAGCGGCGCCGCGGGCGAGCCCACCACCGACCGGGGCGATGCTTCGGGCACGGGCTACTGGTCGGCCGCGACCGGCGAGTACCGCGACGACATCCTGGAGCTTGCCTTCGGCAAGGTTCCCACCGTGCCGGCGGTCCTCGCGCCGAACGCAATAGCGGGCAACTCCCCGCAGGGAATCGTGCTGGCCGCAGGCACCGGCGACAACATGGCAGCTGCCCTCGGAATCGGGGCTGTACCAGGCGATGTGGTCGTGTCGGTCGGGACGAGCGGCACGGTGTTCGCGGTGCATGACCGAAGTACCGCCGACGGCTCCGGTGTGGTCGCCGGCTTCGCCGACGCAACCGGGCGATTTCTGCCACTCGTCTGCACCCTGAATGCCGCCCGAGTGCTGTCGGCCACCGCGGCGATGCTGGGCACCGGTCTCGACGAGTTCGATGCGCTCGCGCTCGCGGCCCGCCCGGGCGCCGACGGACTCGTTCTGCTGCCGTATCTCGAGGGGGAACGCACACCCAATCGCCCGGACGCGACCGGCGTACTGGCGGGCATGCGCCGCAACAACATGACGAGGGAGAACGTCGCGCGCGCGGCCGTTGAAGGGATGCTCTGCGGGCTGGCGGACGGGCTGGACGCACTGCGCACCGCAGGCGTCGCCGTCCAGCGCGTACTGCTCATCGGCGGTGGCGCGCGATCGGCGGCCGTGCAGGAGCTGGCGCCGCAGGTCTTCGCCGCCGACGTCGTCGTACCGCAGCCAGCGGAGTACGTCGCCCTGGGAGCTGCCCGACAGGCGGCCTGGGCACTCATCGGCGACCTCCCCACGTGGCCGGGGGCTGCGGCCAGGACGGTGTCCGCGGAACCGCGGCCGCAGGTTCGCGACCAGTACGCTGCGATACGCGACGGCGTACCCAGTTAGGTTGTCGGCAGGCGATCCACCCGGTAGTTTTGTTGTGACTACCAACGAATCCCTTTCGAATGGACGTCCGGGTGATCCAGGTGAGGTCTCGGCGCAGCGCGGCGGCCAGCGCCCCCGCTGACCATGCCGCCGTCCGGCGCAACAACCTGTCCTACGTGCTCGCGCAGCTGCAGGAGGCCCCGGCCAGTCGGGCGGCGCTGGCAACGGCCACCGGGCTCAACAAGGCAACCGTTTCCAGCCTCGTGGCCGAGTTGGTCGACCGGGGCCTGGTCCGCGAGGTCGGCCTCGACTACGTCGGTTCAGCGGGCCGTCCCGCGCTGATCGTCGAGCTCGACGGCTCAGGGGTCGCCGGCCTCGGGCTCGAGGTCAACGTCGACCACATCTCGGCGTATGGGGTCGACTTGGCTGGGCGGGTACTGCACGAGAGCCGCATCCCGTACGACGCGCTGGCCGGATCCACGGCCGACGCGATGTCGGCGCTTGCCGCGGTCGCGCACGCCGCGATCACCGACGTGCACGCCGCAGGTGCCGAGCTGGCGGGAATCACGGTTGCGATCCCGGGGCTGGTCGATGTCGACCGCGGCATCGTCACGTGGGCACCCAACCTGAGATGGCGCAACCTGCCGGTCGCCGACCTGTTGCGCAGCGCACTGCGCACCGACGTCCCGGTGCGGGTGGACAACGACGCCAACCTTTCGGCTCTCGCGGAGTACTCCAGCGGTGCCGAGGCAGGCACCCGCGACCTCCTGTACCTGACCGGCGAGGTCGGCGTCGGCGGCGGCATGATCATCGATGGTCAGCTGCTGCGCGGGTCGACGGGGTTCTCCGGCGAGGTGGGGCACATGCAACTCGACCCGAACGGGCGGGCGTGCGCGTGCGGCCGGTTCGGCTGCTGGGAAACCCTCGTCGGGCTCGGCGCCCTGTTGAGCGCAGCCGCACCCGATCTAGGGGACGCGCTGCGCAGCGGCGTCATGGATCCCGAGGACCGCGTTGCGGAGATCGTTCGGCGCGTCGACGCCGGCGAGGCGCGCACCGTCACGGCGCTGGCCGATGTCGGCCGATGGCTCGGGGTCGGCGCTGCGGTGTTGGTCAACCTGTTCAATCCGCGCGTCATCGTGCTCGGTGGCTACTTCGCCCGCGTCGGCCCGTACATCCTCGACTCGGCGATGGACGCGATGCGGGGCGGCGTCATCGCGCCGAACGCCGGCGGCTGCCGGCTCTCTTTCTCGACCCTCGGCTTCGGGGCAGCAACCCGCGGCGGCGCCGGCATGGCGTTGCTCGGAGTCGTTGCGGACCCCACCCTTGTCCCGCTCAACCACCTCACCCAAGGAGTACGACAATGACCGCCTATCAGCCGACGCGCGCCGACAAGTTCAGCTTTGGGCTGTGGACGGTCGGTCATATCGGCGGCGACCCGTTCGGCTTCGCGACGCGGCACTTCCAGGAGCCGGCCGACGCCGTACGCAAACTGTCGGATCTCGGCGCCTACGGCGTCACCTTCCACGACGACGACTTGGCGACACTGGGGTCGAGCCCGGCCGAGCGGGAGGCGGCCGTCAAGAAGTTCCGAGCCGCCTTGGACGAGACGGGGATGATCGTCCCGATGGCCACGACCGACCTCTTCCGGCACCCCGTATTCAAGGAAGGCGCCTTCACCGCCAACGACCGCGGCGTACGCCGTTTTGCAGTGCGCAAGACGATGGACAACATCGACCTCGCGGCCGAACTCGGTGCGAAGGTCTACGTCGCGTGGGGCGGTCGAGAAGGCACGGAGTCTGACGCCAGCAAGGACATCCGCGCCGCGCTCGACCGGATGAAGGAAGCCTTCGACATTCTGTGCGCCTACGTGATCGACCGCGGCTACGACATCAAGTTCGCTTTGGAGCCCAAGCCGAACGAGCCGCGCGGCGACATCTTCCTGCCGACGATCGGGCACGCGCTCGGTTTCATCGCGCGGCTCGAGCACCCGGAGATGGTCGGGCTCAACCCGGAAGTCGGCCACGAGCAGATGGCCGGGCTCAACTTCCACCATGGCGTCGCTCAGGCACTGTGGAGCGGCAAGCTCTTCCACATCGACCTGAACGGCCAGCGCGGACCGAAGTTCGACCAAGACCTACGCTTCGCGTCGGAGGACCAGAAGGGCGCGTTCTTCCTCGTCAACCTCCTGGAGCAGGCGTACGACGGCCCTCGCCACTTCGATGCCCGCGCCTACCGCACCGAGGACATCGACGGCGTCTGGGAGTTCGCCAAGGGCTGCATGCGCAACTACCTGATCCTCAAGGAGCGCAGTGCGGCGTACCGCGAGGACCCTGAGGTGCTCGAGGCGATGGAAGCCGCGCAGTACAACGAGATCTACCAGTCGACCCTTGGTAACGACACGGTGACCGAGTTGCGCGCCGAGGAGTTCGACTTCGTCGCGCGCGGCTACCGGGGCACCAGCATGGAGCGTCTCGACCAGCTGGCCATCGAGTACATCCTCGGCGTCCGCGGCTGACCCCCAAAGACGATCACGCCTAGAATTCCCGGTGTGATCACGATCAAGACGGCTGACGAGATCGAGCGAATGCGCGACGCCTCGCGAGTCGTCGCGCTCGCACTGCAGGCGGTCGCGGCGAACGTTCGGGTCGGAGCCACACCGATCGAACTCGATGCGCTTGCTGCCGATGTCATGCGAGAGCACCGCGCACAGTCGTCGTTCCAGGGTTACCACCCGTCGTGGGCGCCGACGCCGTTCCCTGCGGTGACGTGCATGTCGGTGAACGACGTGATCGTGCACGGCATACCGGACGAGCGACCGTTGCAACTCGGCGACGTGGTCTCGGTTGACTGCGGCGCCTCGATTGCCGGCTACCACGGCGACGCCGCGATGACGATCGTCGTGGGCGAAGGTGGCGGCGCCGACGCCGCGTTGAGTGACGCGACGAGACGCGCGCTGCACGCAGGTATCCACGCTGCGGTCCCCGGTGCCCGGCTCGGCGACCTCGGAGCGGCCATCGCCGAGGTCGGACGCGCGGCCGGCTACGGCATCCTTGCCGACCATGGCGGTCATGGCATCGGGACGGCGATGCACGAAGACCCGCACATCCCCAACACCGGACGGGCCGGTCGAGGTGTGCAGCTCGTCGTGGGCATGGTCATCGCGCTCGAACCGATGTTTCACGCAGGTGGTGGCGATGGCTATCGCAAGCTCGCCGACGGCTGGTCGGTCGCTACCGAGGACGGCAGCAACGCCGCGCACTGGGAGCACACGATCGCGATCACAGCCGACGGACCGCGCGTGCTCACAACGCTCTGACGTCAGGTCCCGGCGAGCACCAGCGGGAGTACGCCGGACGCGCCGGCTGCGCGCAGCAACGCCGCGACAATGGTGATGGTCCAGCCGGTGTCGACGAGGTCGTCGACGAGCAGCACCGGGCCGCCGAGCGCGCCCAGCTGAGTCGCAAGTGGTGGGCTCACCGCGAAAGCGCCCTGCAGTGCAAGCACTCGCTGGGCGCTGTTGTGCGAGCCACCGTGCGGAGCAGACGGCGACAGCCGGTCGACCTGACCGAGAATCGGGAGCCGTCCCGCCGTACCGATCCGTTGCGCGATCGAGGACACCAATCGTGGGTGTGACCGCGATTCAACGGTGACGATTGCGGCGGGTCGGGCGCTCCAGTCCCACGCAGCGAGTACGGTGATCAAGCCGCCGACGAGGTCGTCGGCGACGTCAGCGTCGGGCGCGGCAAAGACCTCGCGCAGCCGCGCCCCCCAGCCGATGTCCGTCAGGCGGCCCAGCGCGCGGCCCGTCTCGGCGCACTCATCGGCGGGGATGCGCCCGGTCCATGACAACCCGACGGAGGCCAGACCGGTCGGCCACATGCGCCGCGGCTCGATGAGCACCCCGGGCTGGTGCAGCGCCGTCTGCGCCCGGGTCAGCGCATCTGCGGAGATGGCGGTCGGTAGCGAAACGCCGCCGCAGTTGTCGCAACGTCCGCACGGTTGCGGCGCCGGGTCGTCGAGTTGGTGGCGGAGGAAGACCATCCGGCATTCGCTGGTGGCGATGTAGTCGCGCATTGCCTGCTGCTCCGACGATCGGGCGGCGGCCACCCGCGCGTAGCGCTCGGCGTCGTAGACCCAAGGTTGGCCGGTCGCGATCCAGCCGCCACGGACCCGGCGTACGGCCCCATCGACGTCGAGAACTTTGAGCATCATCTCCAGCCGGGTGCGCCGCAGGTCGACGAGCGGCTCGAGTGCCGCAGTCGACAACGTGCGACCTGCGTCGGCTAGCGCGGACAGCGTCGAGGTCACCTGCGCCTCGGCCGGGAACGCGAGGCTGGCGAAGTAGCGCCAGATCGCCTCGTCCTCAGGACCGGGCATCAGCGCCACGATCGCCCGGTCGACCGCACGACCGGCGCGTCCAACCTGCTGGTAGTAGGCGATGGGCGATTGTGGCGCTCCGAGGTGAATGACGAAGCCGAGATCGGGCTTGTCGAATCCCATGCCGAGGGCAGATGTCGCCACCAGCGCCTTCACCCGGTCAGCGAGCAGGTCGTCCTCGCTGGCTCGCCGCTGCGCGTCGTCGGACTGCCCGGAGTATGCCGCGACGTCGTAGCCCCGCCCGCGTAGGTACTCCGTGGTCTGCTCCGCCGCCGCGACGGTCAGCGTGTAGATGATGCCGGAGCCGGGCAGGTCGGCAAGGTGGTCGCCCAGCCATGCGAGCCGGTGTGCTGCCGATGGCGTGGTCAGGACCGCCAGCTCGAGGCTGTCGCGTTGCAACGTGCCGCGCTGCACCAGTGCTCCCTCGCCCAGCTGCTCGGCGATATCGGCCGCGACTCTCGCGTTGGCGGTGGCCGTCGTTGCGAGCACCGGCGCACCTCGGGGGAGCTCATCCAGCAAGGTGCGAATGCGTCGGTAGTCGGGACGGAAGTCGTGTCCCCAGTCGGAGATGCAGTGAGCTTCGTCAACGACGACCAGACCGGCACTCGCCGCCAGCGAGGGCAGGACGTTGTCGCGGAAGTCGGGATTGTTGAGCCGCTCCGGGCTGACCAGGAGTACGTCGACAGCGCCGGCCGTAACTTCCGCGTAGACCTCGCGCCACTCGTCGACGTTGGCGGAGTTGACCGTCACTGCGTGAATACCCGCCCGCTCGGCTGCCGCGATCTGGTTGCGCATCAGCGCGAGTAGCGGGGAGATGATGACGGTCGGCCCGGCTCCGGATGCGCGAAGTAACGCGGTCGCGACGAAGTAGACCGCGGATTTCCCCCATCCGGTGCGCTGGACCACCAAGGCTCGCCGGCGGTCGACGACGAGCGCGCGGATCGCCGTCCACTGGTCGTCGCGCAGCGTCGCGCTGGCACCGGCGAGGGCGCGCAAGTGCGTTTCGGCCTGCACGCGCAGGGCGGCGTCGTCGGTCACGACGGCAGTGGGCATGCGAACACCGTATGACGCGCAGCCGACAACAGGGCGATCGAGCCCGCGCGACGCCGTAGCACTCGGTGAACTGACCGATTGCGTCGCGATGTCGCCGGATTTGAGCGTGGCGACTCACGGTCAGAAGTCATTTCGCGGAACTTGAGAGGGTTAGTGGGCGAGGGCGGTCACGATGTCCTCGCACATGCCGTGCGTCAGCAGCGCGTCTTCGACGTCCGGCAGGTTGCGCCCGCGCAGTCCGGCCAGAAAGCTTTCGCACATCGGCGCGAACCCTCGCTGTACGCCGACGGATCGCCACTCGTCGCGACGGGTCGTCTGCTCGGCGCCGTCGAAGTCGATGATTTCGGACATGTTGACGACGCGGCGTTTGCGTCCGGGGCCGAGCACCTCCAGGCATTCGTCGGTCATGCCGGCGACGCGGCTCATGATTCCGACAGCGCCGCGATGCCCATCCGTCAGAGTGATCGACACATGCCGAAGCGTCCCGTCGACGACCTCGCCGGTGACCGCCGCCTGCTTCACCGCAGGCCCAAGGAAACGCACCGTGTCGACGACGTGGATGAAGTCGTCGAAGACCGACTGGCGCGGGTCCTCGAGCGGGCCTGCGCGGTTCTTCTGCATGACGACCACGTCGCGCTGCGGCCAGTCGGCAATCTCTCGGTACGCCGGCGCGTAGCGGCGGTTGAAGCCGACCATCAGTCCGACCCCGGCGGTGCGCGCCTGCTCGACCAGCGCGGCGCAGTCCCGGTACGAGTACGCGAGGGGCTTGTCGACGAAGACGGGGACGCCGAATCGAATGAGTTCACTGACGATGTCGCCGTGCGCCTGCGTCGCCGCGTGCACGAAGGCGCCGTCCAAGCCTGCCGCGATGGCTGGCGCGAGCTGCGTGTACTGCTCCGGCAATCGATATTGGGCGCCCAACCGGGCCAGGGTCGCGGCATTGCGGGTGACGAGAACGAGTGACACGTCGTCCCTGGCCGCAAGCACTGGTAGATATGCTTTTTCGGCGATATCTCCGAGTCCGATGACGGCAATGCGGGGACGGCTCATCCGGTGACCGTAGCAACCCCGGGATCCATCTCCACGGGCAGCGCTCCCGGCCTCAGCGCAGGCGCGCCCACGACGATGAGCGCGGTGAATGCGGTCACCAAGCCGAAGGACACGGGTAGCGACGTCCACTTCGCGATGCCACCGATCACCGCGGGGGCGGCGAGCCCGGCGCCGTACGCGATGGTGGCAACCCCGGCAATCGACTGCCCGGCATGCGGACCCGCACGCCCCGCTGCGGTGAAGGCAAGGGGTACGACGGCGGCGCAGCCGAGGCCGAGCAGCGCAAATCCACCGAATGCCAGTGGAGCATTTCGCGCGGCGACCACCATCGCGGCGCCCAGCGTTGCCACCGCGCCGCTGATCCGCACGCTGCGCACGATGCCCAGCCGGGCGACGATCGTGTCTCCGGCAATCCGGCCGATCGCCATCGTCAGCGCAAACGTCGCATAGGCCGCGGCGGCGGTCTGGTCCGCGGCTCCCGCGACCTGGCGCAGGTAGACGGCGCACCAGTCCACGGCAGACGACTCCGCGAAGATTGCGAAAAAGCCGACCGCGCCGATCAGCCAGATGTCGCGGGATGGTAGGGCGAAGTGCGGCGGTGATGCCAATGCTGCATCGCGTGGGTCGTCTGTCAGAAGTCGCGTGGTGAGCACCGCGACACCCGCGAGTATCACTGCGACGATCGCCAGGTGCTGCCGCGCACCCATGTCGAACCCGGCCGCCAGCGCACCGCCGCTCGCGCCGAGCAGACCGCCGACACTCCACGCCCCGTGCAGGCCAGACATGATCGGCCGGCGGACGCGCTCCTCGACGGCTACGGCCTGCGCATTCATGCCGATGTCCGCGGTCCCCGCGGTCGCGCCGTACGCGAGCATCGCCGCGCACAGCACCAGCAGGCTCGGTGAGAGCGCCACCAGCCCGACGACTCCAGCGAACAGCGGCAACATCACCCGGGTGATCGGGGCGCTGCCGCGATGGTGGATCAGCCGGCCGACGAACGGCATCGCAACGATGGCACCGATGGCGCCCATCACCAGCGCGAGTCCTATCTCACCTTCATCCAGGGTGAGCCGGTCCTGCAACCACGGGATGCGCGAGGCGAATGACCCGGAGGCCGCGCCGTGTACAGCGAAGACCACGGTGATGGCGCGGCGCTCGCGGCGGACGTCAGCAGGGGTACGAGAGATCACCCGGTCACGCTAGTCGACCCGGTCGCAGAACTGGTCAACACCTCACTTTGACAAACCTTGAGCTGGAATCCCCGCGTGGAAGCAGCTGGAAGTTTGTCAAAGTGAGCGTCGGTAGACTCGCGCTCCATGAGCGACGCCCGATCCCAGCTGGTTGCGCTGCTGCAGCTCGCCCATTCCGGGGAGCGGGCTGCCGCGTACGCGTACGCCGGACACTGGCGCTCGGTCCGCCAGTCCGAGCACCGCGCGAGGATCCGCGAGATCGAGGCGGACGAGTGGGATCACCGCGGTCGGGTGCGCCGCATGCTCAAGGATCTCGGCGCCGCACCGGCGCGGTCGCGGGAACTGCGCATGATGCTCATCGGCCGGACGGTCAGCGCCCTTTGCCTGGTGTCCGGCCGGTTCATTCCGATGTACGGCGCCGGGATGATCGAGCGTCGCAACGTGCACGAGTACGTCGACGCCGCGGCGCTGGCGGTGGCCAGCGGGCGTGCGGAACTCGTCGACGAACTGCTGCACATGGCTGAGGTCGAGTGGGATCATGAGCGGTACTTCCGCAGCCAGGTCGTCGGTCGGTGGCAACTGCGCTTCCTGAAGCTGTGGCCCGAGCTGGGCCCGCGCGAGAGCCTTAGGGAACCCACATCGGGGTCATCGGCGGCTGCCGCGCAGAGATAGGGCAATCGCCCGATGCCCGGCCGCTACTTAGTGGCGCAGGCTGAGCTCCTGGAACTACTTAGGAGCAGCCATGACCTTTGTCATCCTCGCCGCAGCGCTGGCCCTCGTTGCACTTCTGTCGACCCGCTTCGGAGCGGACTCGCGCGTCGGCCGCGATTGGCAGCGCGACGCGGACTAGTCGGCGACGTCGGCGGACGCAGGCAGCTCGACGAGCACCAGACCGGAGCGCGCCTTCGGCGTGAACCAGGTGCTCTTGCGCGGCATCTTCAGCCGCTCGAGGTTGACCTCGACGAACGCCTCGACGGTGACCGGTGCGATCGTGATCACGGCAGCCGCGCGGCCGGACGCCAGCTCTTCTCGCAGCAGGTCGACCCCGCCCTCGCCGCCGACGTACGCGATGTCCGATGCGCCGGGGTCCAGAGCCAGGATGCCGCGGAAGATCCGCTGCTCGACGACCGAGTGATCCATTCGGTCGACCACCGAGCCCTCCCCATCCTTCGCCCGCA
>JBDSAK010000117.1:0-3146 GCA_039922195.1 Mycobacteriales bacterium | reverse complement strand
CGGGCAGGAGCGAGCCGTAGACCTCGTCGGTCGAGACGTGGAGGAAGCGGAAGGCGCTGCGCTCGCCTTCGGCCAGCACGGCCCAGTGCTGGCGCGTCGCCTCGAGCAGGGTGAAGGTGCCTTCGACGTTGGTCTTCACGAACGCCGCCGGGCCGTGGATGCTGCGATCGACGTGGCTCTCGGTGGCGAAGTGGATGACGGCACGGGGCCGGTGGCGGGCAAGAAGGTCGTCGAGCAGCGGTCGATCGAGGATGTCGCCCTGGACAAAGTGGTGCCGGGGATCGCCGTCGAGCGAGGCCAGGTTCTCGCGGTTGCCGGCGTAGGTGAGGGCGTCGAGGTTGACGACCGGCTCGCCGGTGGCGGCGATCCAGTCGAGCACGAAGTTTGACCCGATGAAGCCGGCGCCGCCGGTGACGAGAACGGGGGGCGGAGAAGTCATGCTCGTTATGTATCACACGCGCGCGGCGGTGCGACACACGGTAGGGTCCCATCCCGCGAGTAAGGGGCTGCACGGAAACCGTTGTGGTCGATGATCCGGGTTTCGAGAAGGGATCCCACGGTGATGAGAGCGTTGTTGACCGGATGCGCCTTTGCGCTCTTGGCCGCGTGCGGAGGCGGCTCTTCCGGCGGTTCGCCCGGCGGCGTCAACCAGCCCCCCGCGCCCCTCATTGCCAGTCCCGCCGGAGGTACGGCCTTCCAGGGCGGCGATGCCTTGGCCTTCAGCGGCTCGGCCAGCGACCCCGAGGACGGCGCCGAACCCGCCACGCGTCTCACCTGGTGGGTCGACCTCCACCACGACACTCACACCCACCCTTTCCTGCCAGAGACCACCGGCGGCAGCGGCACGGTCACGATCCCGACGCGCACCGAGACCTCGGACAACATCTGGTTCCGCTTCCACCTCCGTGCCACCGACAGCGCCGGGCTTTCCACCGAAGTGACCCGCGACGTGCTGCCGCGCAAGGTGCAGTTCACGCTCGCCACCCAGCCGGCCGGGTTGGCCCTGACGCTGGACGGCCAGCCGGTGACGGGGCCCACCACCTTCACCGGCGTGGTGGGCATCGAGCGCGATCTCGGAGCCGTCGACCAGCAGGCCAGCGGCAGGCGCTATCGCTTCGACAGCTGGAGCGACGCCCAGCCGGCCAGCCACACCATCGCCACGCCGGCGTCCTCGACGACCTACACCGCGACCTTCAGCGACATCGGACCCGTCAACAACCAGGCGCCCAGCGTGACTCTCTCGGCCGCCACGACCGGCATGGTCGGCAGCGCGATGGCGCTCACCGCCACCGCCGCGGACAGCGACGGCAGCGTGACGCGCGTCGAATTCTTCGACGGCGCGACATCGCTGAACGTCGACACGGCCGCCCCCTTTGCCTTCTCCTGGACGCCCGGCACCGCGGGCACGCACGCGCTGACGGCGGTGGCCACCGACGACCAGGGTGCGACGACGACGAGCGCGGCGGTGTCGGTGAACGTCGCAGCAGGCAGCGGCGCCGACACGCAGCCGCCCGACATCGCGATGACGTCGCCGGCCGATCTCGCGCAAAACCTGAACGGCACGCTGAGCCTGACCGCGACGGCTTCCGACAACGTCGGCGTGGTCGGCGTGGAGTTCCAGCTGGACGGCCAGACCGTCGGCAGCGAGGTCACGAGCGCACCGTACTCGGTCGCCGTGGACAGCACCGTCTATGCATTTGGCCAGCACATCATCCGCGCGCGGGCGCGCGACGCGGCGGGCAACGTGTCGGCGTGGTCGCGCATCACCGTGACCTTCGGGGGGGCCTCGCGCCTGCCGGCGGGCTTCTCGAGGAACGATTCGTGGATCACCGGCCTGGGCCAAGCCTCCGCCTTCGCGCAGGCGCCCGACGGCCGCATCTTCGTCGCCGAGAAAGCCGGCCTCCTTCGCGTGATCAAGAACGGCGCGCTGCTGGCGACTCCCTTCCACCAGTTCACCGTAGACAACAACGGCGAGCGCGGCCTCATCGGCCTGGCCTTCCATCCCGACTTCGCAAGCAACGGCTACGTGTACGTTCACTACACGGCGCCCACGCCGACCGCGCACAACCGCATCAGCCGCCTCGTCGCCGCGGGCGATGTGTCGACCGGAGCGGAGACCGTCCTCGTCGATCTGCCGACCCTGTCGTCCTCGTTCATCCACAACGGCGGCGCGATCCATTTCGGCGTCGACGGCAAGCTCTATGCGTCGGTCGGCGAGAACGCCACGCCCGCCAATGCGCAGGACCTTACGACGGTCTTGGGCAAGATCCTGCGCTTCAACGACGACGGCACGATCCCTGCCGACAACCCGTTCTACGGCTCGCAGACCGGGCTGGCACGGGCGGTGTGGGCGTACGGACTGCGCAACCCCTTCACCTTCGCGATAGACCCTGGCACCGGCCGGATGCACATCAACGACGTCGGCCAGAGCACCTGGGAGGAGATCAACCTCGGCGCGGCCGGCGCGAACTACGGCTGGCCCGGGTCCGAGGGTCCCGACCATGTCACCCCCGGCATCACCGGTCCCCTCTTCACCTACAAGCACTCCGCCGCCACCCCGCCCGGGTCGGGTCCCGGAGGGTTTGTAGTCGGCTCGGCGATCGTCGGCGGCGCGTTCTATCCCGCCAGCGGCAACTTCCCGGCGGCGTACCGCAACAGCTATTTCTTCGCCGATTACCCCGCTAAATGGGTGCGACGACTCGACACGGTGAACCCGGGCGACGCCTATGGCTTCGCCAACAACTTTCAAGGCTATCCGGTGGGTCTTCTGGTGGGGATCGACGGGGCCCTGTACGTGCTGAAGCTGGACGGATCCATCACTCGGATCAGCGTGCCTTGACAGCCCGGCCGGGACAGCCGGCGAGGGTGCGTAAGCGCGATCGACTTCAGCTGATCGACGGCCCGATGTTCACTGGTGCGCCCGGCAGGTATCGAACCTGCAACCCCTGCCTTCGGAGGGCAGTACTCTATCCATTGAGCTACGGGCGCTGCGGGTCGTGATTCTACCCACCCTCCCCGCTCGGGCCTCGCTGCCGCAGGAGTGCGCCCGGCACGCGGCCCTATAATTTCGGGTTGGGCGCGAATCGATTTTCTGCGCGGCGCATGCCGCTTCTTCGCGTCGCACGACAGCCCCGAGGACTCGATGA
>JBDSAK010000116.1:0-4006 GCA_039922195.1 Mycobacteriales bacterium | reverse complement strand
GCTGGGACCGCCGGGGGCGGTCCGGCCGATGCTGGGCATTCGTGCGGCCGCGGGCAGGTCGATCGCGGGTGGAAAGTCGTTCGTGTCGATGCGCGTCATGGAGTAACCGTTCTCCATCGAATTTGTGCCGTGGTGGCCGGAACAGTTCCGGCTCGTGCCGGACCGGTCACCACATTGGTATCAACCGTTGCCGGGACTGCTGCCGACATCGTTGCCGGGGGCATCGACCGGCATCGTTGGTCAGATAATCGACGCCTCGTGTCAACACTCGTCACCGCCCTGTCGCCGCCTGTAGCGAGACGCGGCATCAGTGCCGAGTGCCTGCGTGACGGCGATGTCGCGGCGAGGATCATTGCCGCCAGCGCAACGCCGACTTCGGCGCGCTAAACGCCAAGTTGTACCCGGGCAAGACGGTTGCGCCGTGCGACGTCATCGACAGCAGGTCGCCCGGACAAGTCGCGTCCGTCTGCTCCGGCGCCCAGCCACTATCCGAGTGCCTCACCGGAGCCCACGTAGTAGACCTTCACGCCGCGGCACAGTCTGCAGGTGGTAGTTGTCCTGACCGACGACGAGTTTGCCAATGCTGAGCGCCGCAGCAGCTTCGTCGCGAAGGTGCCGGGATCGTTGCCGAACGCCGTGGCTTGCCGCGTTACTGACGCCTGCATTGGACAATGCAAGGGTGTGACCCCTTGGATCTTGCTGAAATCAGACCTCCGTGACGGCCGCTCTGCGTCTCCAGAAGCGCTCTGGCGCGCACTGCAGACAGAGTCGGGCTATATCGTCGGCTCGCCCGGGAGGCGCACGGCACTGGACAGGAATTGAGTTCACGGGGCCGGTGTACGACTTCTGCGCTCTGGACACGGCGTCAGCAAGGACGAGGTGGTCCGGCACAGCCCATCGATTGCCGACAAGGTCGCACTCCGCACCGCCGACTACAACATCGACGAGATCGCAGCCGAGATCACTTCGGTGGTGCGGCCCGACTAAGTCGCGGCGAGACCGATTACGCAGGGCTGTTCCGCGCCGGTCGCGCCAGGGGGACGTACCCGATGACAAGATTCCAAGCCAGCGAGCCAGCTGTGCCATCTCGAGGAACGCGCGACCGGGCAGTATCAGCGGGAAAGGAGCTTGCTGATTCAACGACGCGAGCTCGCGTCAACCGAACGTGGGGAGGGTGGGGCCAGGGCCACCGCGAGAGCACATTTGGCAGGACCGGGAGCGGCGCTCGATGGCCGCGGATCAGGCCCCTGCGATCGGCGCGGGAGCTGTGGAATTTCTCACCACGAGGCGTGGGGTACTGATGTAGCGTCGTGGCTCGTCGCACCCCTGTATTCGTTCGAGCAGCATCGCGATGGCCTACCGGCCCAGCTCGTGTCCCGATTGGTCCACGGAAGTCATTGAGATGAGGGGATGGCTCGCATCGAGTGTTGTCGTACCCAGTCACGGAGTTCTCGCGGGAGGTCAGACCGGCCTCGGCAACTGCGGCGAGCGCCCCGATTGCCAAAGAGTCGTGGCCGGCGAAGATGGCGGTGTGGCGTCGTCCCTGGCTTGACAAGGCGCGCGTCTCGTCGCGCGCACCGGATTCTTCGTCCTCCACGTGGACTACGTGAATGTCGGCCTCGAGTCCAGCTGCGCGCATGCACTGCCGGTAGACCTCGAGCCTCAATTCATGCGGTGTTCGGGTGCCCTTGGCGGTTACAGCCTTTCCCTCGGTGAGATGCACGATGCGGTGGTGTCCAAGAACCGAGAAGGTGGGCCATCACCTCCTGCGCGCCGTGTCGGTCATCGCCTAGGACCGTGTCGTAAATGCTGTCGTTATCGTGGCGACCGACCATCACGACGGGCGCGCGCGCTGCAAGCTCTTCGAGCCAGGCGGCGCGCACGAGTGGGGAGATGGCCACGATGCCGTCAACCCGGTGGTCAACGAGGGCTTCTATCGCGCCTTGCTCGGAGTCGTGCGCCGGCGCGACGACGAGGTGATACCTCGTGCCGATGAGCGCCGTCCGAGTCATGCTGGTCGAATAATCTCTCGCGATATGCCCCAAAATTGGACGGATTCAGCGCGCTTCCAGGCAAACTCCACATCTTTCCTGCCAAGCGGCTATTGCGCGTGCAACAACAGGCCGACACGATACGCCTGTGTGGCAACCCACACATTGAGCCCGCTTCGGGCGGGCCGGCGGAGGGAAACTCGATGTGGATTTCTAGGCTGCGCGTGCGCCCCCGTTCGGCTCTCACCGTGGTCGCACGAACGCGTGCTTTCACGATTGTCGCGACGGTGGCCCTCGGAGCTGGGATGCTCGTAATCCCGGCGCCGGCGGCGATCGGCGGGCCACCCTCATGTGCGGTGTCGAACTCGAGGACCCAGAAGGGTTACACCACGCTCCAGGCCGCAACCGACGCCGCCAAGACGGGTGACACCTTGGAGGTTAAGGGAACCTGCATCGGCAAGACGTCGGTAGCCCGCACCGTCACACTCCGAGGCGTCACCAACAAGGCCTTCCCGGGAACGCCGACTCTCGACGGCGGTGGGGTCGCAACGGTTCTTCACATCAGCAACGGAACGACGACCGTTGACGGACTGGTGATCACGAACGGCGTCGCCGACGTTGTGTCGGCGGAGGGAAACGGATGCTGTGTGGGCGGTGGCATCGCCGTGACCGGAGTGGCCGCAGGGGCTCGACTGATCAACTCGCTTGTGATTGGAAACTCCGCGACCGTGTTCGGCGGCGGGATCGACGTCGACGACGGCACCCTCACTCTCGTCGACTCCGTCGTCAGAGGGAACACTGCGTGGAGCTCGGGCGGCATCGACTCGGACTTCGGGACGATCACCCTCATCCGTTCCACCGTGACCGGGAACACGGCTGCGGGCGGCGCGAGCTGCCAGGGCCTCGGTTCCTGCGCAGGCGGCATCTGGAACTTCGGCGGCACCCTCACCTTGATCGACTCCACTGTGAGCGGGAACACCGCGACCCGCCGAGGCGGCGGGATCGTCAACCAGACCCCAAGAGGCGGCCCGTCAGCCGAAATGACACTGAGTGGAACCACCACCATCACTAACAACCAGGCCTTTAGCGACCCCGCCGTGAACCTCGGCGGCGGTATCTGGATCCGTGGCGGCGCCACGGTCGATGCGACCGCTGACTGGACGGGCTCCGTCACGGGGAACACGCCGGATCAATGCTCCCCGACGGTGACTATCGGCAGCAGCACCTGCGGGGCGTAACCGGACGGGCATCGGCTGGGGAGCCCTTAGTTGCCCACGGCCGATGCGCTGCTTGGCGGCGGTGCCGGCGATGAGCTGCTCGGCGAGCGCGGCGGACTCGCGGCTGGCCAGCATCCAGCCGACCGCGTAGCGGCTGAAGATGTCGAGGATCACGTAGAGGTAGTAGTAGCTCCACTTCGCCGGGCCGTGCAGCTTGGTGATGTCCCACGACCACACCTGGTTGGGGCGGGTCGCGACCAGCTCCGGTTTGACCTTCGCCGGGTGGGTCGCCTGCCGGCGGCGCTCCCGGACCTCGCCGGCCGAACGCAGCAGCCGGTAGAACGTCGATACCGAACCCAGGTAGAGCCCTTCGTCGAGCAGCGTCGCCCATACCTGCGTCGGGCTCGCGTCCAGGAAACGTTCGGAGTGCAGCTCGCTGAGGATCCGCACACGCTCGCTGGCGTCCAACGCTTGGGGCTGCGCCCGCTCGCAGTGCGCGGCGGACGCCGGCCGGGGCGGCGGCGGGCTGAGGCGGTGCCGGCGGTAGTGGGTGGCCCGCGGAAGGCCCGCCGCCAGGCAGGCCGCCCGAACACCGAGGACCGGGATCAGCGCGCTGACCGCGTCGTCGGTCACGATGTCGACGAGGAGTCGGTGTCCGCGCTCTCGGAGAGCTTCTCCAAGAGCGCCTGCAGTTTTGCTTGGACATCCACCCCGAAGCGAGCCTTGGCCAGCTCCTGCTCCAACAGGGCTTTCTCCTTACGCAGCCGGGCGATCTGCGCGTCCCGCGGGTCAGGACGC
>JBDSAK010000115.1:0-3708 GCA_039922195.1 Mycobacteriales bacterium | reverse complement strand
GAAGGCACCTATCCGTTGCCCGAAGCTCAGCTGGACCGATTCCTGCTCAAACTCACCATGCCGCTTCCGCCGCGCGACGACGAGACGCGGATCCTCGCCGCGCATCACGCCGGCTTCAACCCGCGGGACCTCGCCGCTGCCGGCCTGCGGCCGGTGGCGACGGCGGCCGATCTTCGCGCCGGCCGAGCCGCAGTGGGCGCCGTACAGGTCGCCCCGCAGGTGCTCGGCTACATCGTCGACGTCGCGCGCGCGACTCGGCAGTCCCCGTCGCTGTCGCTGGGTGTCTCACCGCGGGGCGCGACCGCGCTGCTCGCCACGTCGAAGGCGTGGGCGTGGCTGGTCGGGCGAGACTTCGTCACCCCCGACGACGTCAAGGCACTCGCGCGACCGACGCTGCGCCACCGCGTCGCGGTGCGCGCGGAGGCCGAACTCGAGGGAGTGACCGCCGACAACGTGCTCGACTCGGTGCTCGCCGCCGTACCCGTGCCTCGGTAGATGGCGATCACCGGCCGCGCGGCACTCGTCGCGCTGCTCTCGGCCATCGTCATCGCGTTGTCCCCTGATCCAGTGATCGCGTTCTTCGCGGTCAACGCGTTGCTGGTGCTCGGGATCATCACCGATGTGGCCCTGGCGACTCCGGTGAAGTCGCTGCGCATCAACCGGCGGGGTGACACCCGCGCGCGGCAGTTCGAGGAAGCGCTCGTCACACTCGTGGTGCACAACACGAGCAATCGCACCGCACGCGCCCGGATACGCGACGCGTGGCCCCCGTCTGCGGGATCGCGGCCCCGCGTGCACCACGCCGTCGTGCCGGCCGGCGAACGCCGCCTCGCCATCACGACGCTCATCCCGACGCGGCGCGGGGATCGACGCGCCGAGCGCATCACGGTGCGCAGCCTCGGCCCCCTGGGTCTCGCGGGGCGCCAGGGCCGGCATGTCGTGCCGTGGACGGTCCGGGTGCTGCCGCCGTTCAACTCGCGCAAGCACCTGCCGGAACGCCTCGCGCGGCTGCGGCAACTCGACGGGTTGGTCACAGTCAACAGGCGCGGTCAGGGCACCGAGTTCGATTCGCTGCGGGAGTACGTCGAGGGCGACGACGTCCGCTCCATCGACTGGCGCGCGACGGCCCGGCGCGACGCCGTCGTCGTCCGCACCTGGCGGCCGGAACGTGACCGCCGCATCGTCCTCGTCATCGATTGCGGACGCACGTCGGCCGGTCGCGTCGGTGACACACCGCGCCTCGACCACTCACTCGACGCCGCGTTGCTCGTCGGCGCGATCGCCGCGCGCGCCGGCGACGCCGTCGACTTCATCGCACACGACCAGCGTCCCCGGGCGATGGTGCGCGCGGGCACCCGGGGCGACGTACTGCCAACTCTGGTCGAGGCGATGACCCCGATCGAACCGGCGTTGGTCGAGGTGGACCATCAGTTGCTCGTGTCGCAGATCCTCAAGCGCCATCGGCAGCGGGCGCTCGTCATCCTGTTCACCGAACTCAACACGGCAGTGATCGAGGAAGGCCTGCTGCCGGTGCTGCCGAGTCTCACCGCGCGCCACAGCGTGCTGCTCGCTTCCGTCGCCGACCCGCGCGTCGAGGTCATGGCCGCGGGGCGTGGATCGGCGCGTGCCGTGTACGACGCCGCTGCCGCAGAACATGCGCGCACCGAGCGCCAACGGCTCACCGCATTGCTGCGCCGGCGCGGGGTCGAGGTCATCGACGCCCCCCCGGATGGCTTCGCCCCCGCAGTCGCTGACCGCTATCTCGCGCTGAAGGCGGCCGGCCTGCTCTGATCGTTCAGACGGTCACTTCCACGTCACCGCGGACGTCCGCGTCGAGGTCGCCGGTCGCGCCGGCACGCACCGCGCGACGCCCGAAGACGATGATCCACCACAGCAGGGCGATCTCGGCGAGGACGCCGATGCCGACGCGAACAGCAGTGGGCAGTCCCGACGGGGTCACGAACGCCTCGATGAGCCCTGCTGCGGCAAGCACCACGATGAGACCGAGGCTGACCGTGACCAGCGATCGGAACGCCTGCGCCACGGCTGGTGCGCGCTTCAACGGGCCTGGGTCGACGACGGTCCAGCCGATCCGCAAGCCGGCCGCGCCGGCGATGACGACGGCGGACAACTCGATCAGGCCGTGCGGTGTGATCAGCCCGAAGAACAACGGCCCGCGACCGTTGGCGGCCATCAGGCCGCCCATCACGCCGAGGTTGGCGAAGTTCTGCAGCAGGACAGCGATGGTCGGGATGCCGAGCAGGATGCCGAGGGTCAGCGCCTGCGCGGAAACCCAGACGTTGTTGATGAAAACCTGGGCGGCGAACGACGATGCGGGGTTGGCGCTGTAGTAGCCCTCGAAGTCCTGGTCGACCAACGCCTTGATGCGCTCCGGCGAATCGATGCTGGCCTGGATCTCGGGGTTGAGTGCGACCCAGAAGCCAAGGGCAGCGGCGAGCGCGAAACACACGAGACCGGTGCCGAGCACCCACCAGCGCATCCGGTATACCGCGGCAGGGAAGGTCACCTGCAAGAACGTGCCGACCACTCGCCACGACGGCGTGCGCGCGCCGGCCACCGCGCTGCGGCCGCGGGCCACGAGTGACGACAGCCGGTCGATGAGCATCGGATCTGGTGAGTTGGTACGCACGATCGACAGGTGCGTCGCCGTACGCTGATAGAGATCGACCAACTCGTCGAGTTCGGCGCCGGTCAATCGCGACGCGCGACTGGACCTAGCTGTCAGACTCTCCAGACGACGCCACTCCGCCGTGTGGGCCGCGACGAACACGTCGATGTCCACTGCGTTCCCCTCAGCTGGGCGATGCGTCAGGCGATCGTATGAGGTAAGCCCGCCCCGCGGGCACGGGAAGGACCATCACGTGAGCCAGATCGTCACGGGCGAAGCGGTCGCGCTCGACCTGCGCGTCGCGCGAATCGGTTCGCGGTCGGTCGCGGCGGTCATCGACATGTTCGCGCGCGGCGTTCTGCTGTTTGCGCTCTCGTTCGTCTTCGGCGAACTCGCCACCGTCGATTCCGCCGCCGCCATCGCGATATTCATCTTCCTGTACGTCTGTGTGCTGGTCGGCTATCCCGTCGCCTTCGAGACACTGTGGCGCGGCCGAACGCCGGGAAAATCGGCGATGGGCCTGCGCGTCGTTCGCGACGACGGCGGGCCGATCCGGTTCCGGCACGCGCTGATCCGCGGACTCCTCGGGGCGGTCGTCGAACTGCCGGGCGTCACGCTGTTCATCGCGCCGGTGATCTCGTCGCTCGTCAGCGAGCGGGGCAAGCGGCTCGGTGACTACGCGGCCGGCACCATCGTGATTCAGGAACGCGTCCCTGGGCGCACGATGGCCGCCGTACCGATGCCACCCCCGTTGGCGCACTGGGCGTCGACTCTCGACCTGAGTCGCGTCGACAACAACCTGGCCTTGGGCATCCGGTCGTTCTTCGAGCGCTCCAATGAGCTTGCGCCGCAGGCCCGCGACCAGCTCGGCCACTCGCTCATCAGCGCGGTGCTCGCCGTCACCAGCCCGCCTCCCCCATCCGATGCGCCCGCGTGGGCGGTACTCGCCGCCGTCCTCGCCGAACGCCGCCGGCGCGACGAGATGCGGCTCCAGCAGCAGCGCCAGATGGTCGCGCGGGCGTCGGCTGCGCCCGGTGCGCCGGCGTGGCAGGGGCAGCCCGCCGCACACAGCGGCTGGG
>JBDSAK010000114.1:0-6251 GCA_039922195.1 Mycobacteriales bacterium | reverse complement strand
GACGTACAGCTTGCCTTCGATTTGGGGGATGACCCGGGCGATGTGACGCCGACCGGGTTGCCCGAGATGACGCCGGGGGAGCGGGTGCGTGCCGAACTCGACGTGCTCGGTCTCGACGCAAGTGCGCACGTGCTGAGTTTTCACGAGGACCTGTTCGCCAGCCTCGGGGTGACGCGGGCGCGCGATCTGTTGCGCTGCCGCAGTCGGCAGGAAGTGCTGGTCGCCGGAGTCAAGGTCGCGACCCAGACACCGCCGATCCGGTCGGGGCGGCGAGTCATCTTCATCACTCTCGACGATGCGACCGGCCCGATCGACGCAACGTTCTTCGAGAACGCGCAGGTGGGGTACGCCGCGACGCTGTTCCACTCGTGGTTGCTGCTGGTCAGGGGAACCGTCCGGCGTACCGGGCCGCGCGGCATCTCGCTCAACGCCGACGGGTGCTGGGAGTTGCCCGTGATCCGGTCCGCGTGGGACCTCGGCGGTCGAGCAGCCGTGCGCGCAGTGATGGCTGCGCGACCCGACTTCACCGACACCGCGGTGCACGGCGCGGCCGAGAGCCGCTCGACCAGGCCGGTCATGGTCGCGCCGCCGATCGAGCACAGCACCGGCTTCGAGCAATCCCCGTGGGCCGACATCAAACCGGCGGGAGTCGGAGCCGGTACGGCGCCCCGCCGCCTCTGGCACTCCAGCCCCGGCAGTGCCGGTGGCTGAGCAAGATCACGAGTGGAGTTCTGCCGCAGAAACCGTCCAGAACTCCACTACTCGCCGAAGAAGGCTGACACGCGGGTGTCATAGCGCCCCCTACGGAACCCACTTCGATAGCGCGCACAGCCTCGGGGGTAACTCGCCAGTGGATGGCGGCGGGATCCGGCTAGGCTCGGCGTCTCCGGCGCGGCCCGAGCGCTGGGTAGAGCGCTGGGTAGAGCGCTGGGTAGAGCGCAGGGTAGACCGCAGGCGATTCCGAGGAGGCACACCGCAGTGGCTGCTCGTCCTTCGTCGCCGCTCACTCACTGGGGACGCGTGCGCACCGCGGTGGTCTGGGAGGTCCTCACCGCGGCACTCGACCGGCTCGCACCGGCAGCAGCCACCGACGCGCCCACCGGTTCTCCCCAGCAGCTGCACATCCTGGATGCCGGCGGCGGCACCGGCGGGTTCGCCGTACCGCTGGCGCGCCTCGGCCACCGGGTCACCGTCGTCGACCCGTCGCCCGACTCGCTCGCGTCGCTGGAACGACGGGCCGCCGAGGAAGACGTCGCTGCATCAGTCCGCGGCGTGCAGGGTGACCTCGACTCGCTGCTCGAGGTGGTCGCACCCGGGAGTGTCGACGTCGTGCTCTGCCACAACGTCCTCGAAGTCGTCGACGACCCGGCGGCCGGGCTGGCCCGCGTCGCGAGCGCGCTGCGACGCGGCGGGTTCGCCAGCATCCTCGCCACCAACCGGACCGCCGCGGTCTTCTCCCGAGTGCTCAGTGGCCGGTTCGACGAGGCGGCGGCAGCGCTCGCCGACTCCGACGGTCGCTACGGGCCGGGTGACGCGGTGCAACGCCGGTTCTCCCTCGACGAGCTCACCACGTTGCTCGCCGCCGCCGGCCTCGGCACACCGGAGGTGCACGGCATCCGGATCTTCACCGAGCTCGTGGCAGGTGGCCTCCTCGACAGTGAGCCCGCCGCCTTCGAAGCGCTGGTGCGCCTCGAGGTCGCCGCCGCCGAGCGATCGCCCTACCGCGAGATCGCCACCCAGCTGCACCTGCTCGCCGCCCGCACCGCGAGTTGACCGCCGCGGCTTCCTCGGCAGCTCCGCTGCAGCTGCCGACCTCCGCACCGCCTGCCGACCTCCGCAGCGCCTGTCGGTGCTGCGCGCGATGATGGGCAACGTGTCCGACGTGGTGTACCTGGATCCGGTGGTCTCGCGATGAGCCGCGGCCGGGTGCAGCCCGCCGGTCCATCGACCGGCCCGCAGGGCGACGACACCGGATGCACGATCCTGCACGTCGACATGGACGCGTTCTTCGCCGCGGTCGAGGTACGCCGCCGGCCGGAGCTGCGCGGCAAACCGGTGATCGTCGGCGGCGGCGGATCGCGCGGCGTCGTGACGAGTGCGACGTACGAGGCGCGGCGCTTCGGCGTGCACAGCGCCATGCCGATGCTGCGCGCCCGCCGGCTGTGCCCGCAGGCGGTCGTCGTCGCGTCCGACTTCGCCTCCTACCAGGAGGCCTCGGCTGGGGTCATGGCGGTGTTTCGCTCCATCACTCCGCTGGTCGAGCCAATCTCGCTCGACGAGGCCTTCCTCGACATCTCCGGGGCGATCCGGCGCCTCGGTCCGCCACGGCAGGTCGCCGAGTACATCCGCGCGCGGGTCGAGGACGAGCAGCAGCTGACCTGCTCGGTCGGCGTGGCGCCGTCGAAGTTCGTGGCCAAGCTCGCGTCGGCGCACTGCAAGCCGGACGGGCTCCTCGTCGTACCCCGCGACGACGTCGTGTCGTTCCTGCACCCGCTCCCGGTGGCCGCGCTGTGGGGGGTGGGCGCAGTGACCGAGCAGGCTCTCGTGCGGCTCGGTCTGCACACGGTCGGCGACATCGCGCAGACGCCATTGGCGACTCTCAAGCGCGCCTTGGGGGCGGCGGCGGGCGAGCACCTGTCCGCGCTGTCCTGGGGGCGCGACCTGCGACGGGTCGTGGCGGCCGAGCCGGACAAGAGCATCGGCGCGGAGGAGACGTTTCCCACCGACGTCGACGACCCGGCGGTCATCCACCGCGAGTTGCTGAGACTGTCCGAGCGCACGGCGTCCCGATTGCGGGCCGCCGGCTACGTCGGCCGGACCGTCTCGATCAAAGTCCGCTTCGCCGACTTCACCACGATCACCCGCACCCGCAGCCTCGGATCACCGACCGATGTCGGGAAGACGATCTACCTGACCTCGCGAATGTTGTTCGACGCACTCAACCTGCAGAGGGCCCGGCTGCGTCTGGTAGGTGTACGAGTTGAGGGGTTGACCGATGCGCAGACCCGCACCGAGCAACTCATGATCGGCGCCCCGACGCACGGGTGGCGGGAAGCGGAGCAGGCCGTTGACCGCGCCGTCACCCGGTTCGGATCGGGTGCCGTGCGGCCCGCCGTCCTCCTCGATCCGCGCCAACCGGAGGCGGGTTCATGAACCGCACCCAATCTGCCGACATGACCAGCATGACACCGGGGAACACGAGGTTTGCGGGCGCGAAAATCGAATGTGGTGAGGACAAATCGTCATTCCGCCTTTCGTCTTCAGCGGCCCACTCGTATCCTCAGTACGGGACAGCACCACCAGTAGCGGGAGGAGCGCACCGTGCCGCTCTCTGAGCACGAGCAGAGGTTGCTCGACCAGATTGAGCGGGCGCTCTATGCCGAGGATCCGAAGTTCGCCTCTTCGGTCCGATCCACGGACCTGCGTTCGCACCTGCGCCGGAGCATCAAGCGCATGTCCGCAGTCCTCGCCCTGGGCTTCGTTGTCCTCCTGACCGGGGTGCTGCTGCGGCCACCGAAGGTCGAAGTCAGCGTCATCGGCTTCGCGATCATGGTGGCGGCCGCCTGGTTCATCGCCCGCAGCTGGCGCAAGCTCAGCGGCCGGTCATCAGACACGCCGCGGCTCAACTTCGAGCGGCCCCGCGCGTCCGCCGACGAGGGCTGGCGGGCTAGGTTCGAGGACCGCTGGCGCCGGCGATTCGACGACCGCGACTACTGAGGCACCGCGACTACTGAGGCACCACGCCTGAGGCACCACTCCTGAGGCACCACTCCTCGGCACAGGTTCCGACCCGGCAGCGGCAGCGCGCGCGAGCCCTGCCTTGGTCACCTAACTAATGGGCCGCATCCGCAGCCGCGCGGGCAGCCGATCGACCAGACGTCCCACATACCCGGCGGAGGCGGCCGTGGCGAGATGCACATCGCGCGAGATCACGCGCAGCGTGCTGGTCGGGAAGACCACCGCGCGCCACCGCCGCTTTCCGGGCACCGCTGCCAGCAGCGCCGACCTGAGGACCGCCACGTCGGACTCGAAGTCCGGGAGGGCGCCGCTCAGGTAGGCATCCGGCGCGTACCTGGCATGTTCCTCGGCAACCGACAGTCGGCGTACGGCGCTCTCCGCGTCTCCCGACAGATGAGCGGCCGCGATCAAGTTCCGGGCCGCGACGCGCGGCGACGCGGATGGCGACCAGCTCAGTCCGACGTCGCGCGCGTCGTCGTGCACGTGTCGCCACGCCACGTGGCTCCGCTGTCGCGGCGTCGTCGCGGATCGGCGCGCCCGCCGCCGCAGCAAAGAGCGAGTGCCGGCCGGAATGACAGGGATCAGCAGGAGCAGCAGCAAGAGCGCGCCGATGAGCAGTGGGCGCAGGTTCCGGCCGCTGTCCTCCCTGAAGTCGCCGGGGAGGGGCGCGCCGCCGCGCTGGCTGCCACGGATGAAGTCGTCGATCTCGCGCGAACCACCCGGGAAGCCGGGGAGCAAGCGTCCGTCCGGCCCGACTGACGCCGACGGCGATGCCGACGGTTCCGCGGTCGGCACGATGGACGTGACGGCAGGCGCGATGACCGCGTCACCGCCGACCGACGGCGTGGGTTCGAAGCGCACCCACCCGGCGCCGGGGAAGTACACCTCCGGCCAGGCATGCGCGTCGTGGTTGGTGACCGAGTAGTAGTCGCCCTCGCGCGTGCCGGACGTGAAGCCGATTACCACGCGAGAGGGCAGCCCGATCGCGCGCACCATCACGGCCATCGCCGCGGCGAATTGCTCGCAATAGCCCTTCTTGCTCTGCAGAAACTCCACCAGCGCGTCGTCGCCGTTGCCGGACGCGACCGCCACGTCGTATTCGAAGCCCCCGTCAGTGCTGAAGTACTGCTGCAGGGCCACGGCGCGGCCCCAGTCGGTGGAGGCCTTGGCCGTGATCGCCCGTGCCTGAGCGATCACCGATGGGTCAACCAGTTTGGTGTCCAGCGTGGCGTACGGAGCGATGTCCGCAGGATAGGAGAGGCTGTCGTCGAGCTGATGCGGGTCGGGCGTCACCAGTAGCGACTCGACCGTGTAGTTGCTGTTGCGCACAGCCTTGTTGTTCGAGGAGATGACCCGAGTGGTGTCGTCGTACCGCCAGGTGCCTTTCAAGCCGGTGACCTTGGCCGGGGCGTAGGGCGCCGGCAGCCACGGCCCCAACAGGTCGCGGCTGACCTGGATCCGCGACGAGATGATGCGCGTCGGGGTGTTCGGGGCGAGCCCGGGCGGGGGCGCAATGTCCTTGCCGCTGATCACCTTGACTGCTGAGGCCTTGCTCGGGCCCACCTTCCACGCGTCACGCGTGTACTCGTTGAGCACGATCAGGCGTAGGTACTGGGGGTCGTCGGTCCACACTCGCATGACCTCTTGCTCGCCGCGCTGCCGGAGGTTGTTGCGCAGTTCGGCGACGGCGCTGATGCGCAGGCTTCTCGACGAGGTTTGGGAGCCGTCTCCCGGTCCGCCGCCGACACCGCTGCCCGAGCCGGTGAGCAGGCCGTTCTCGAGGCCAGGAGTCAGCCCCGGAATGATGAGCGCGAAGCCGATTGCGGCCGCGCCGATGCCCCGTGCCGCGCGCAGGATCGGCGCCCGGTATCCGTCGTCGGGACCCAGGCGACGCGACGTGAGCCGGCGGCCCCAGCGGTGGACGCGCTCCCGGCCCTCGGTCGTGAGCAGGGCCAGGTAGCCGGCGGAAGCGAGCATGAACGGGAGCCAGCCGGCGCCATCGGACGAGAGCGACGACGGGATGACGAACAGAGTCAGCAGCGGCAGCCCGGCCAGCACCGGACGACGCAGCGTCAGTGCGACGAGGTCGACAACTACGGCGACCGCGAACACGCCGGCGACCGTGATGAAAATGAGTGCCCGCGTCTGGACCACCGGCGCGGCCAGCGAGTTGATGTCCTGCGCGGCCTCCTGGATCAACCGGCCGGCCGCGCGGAAAACTTCCGGCGTCGGCGCAACGCCGAGGAAGGCGTCGTTGCGGAAGTACCCGATGGTGAGGTACTCGACGAACCCGACGAACGACACAGCGGGAGCGAGCCCGGCGGGCACGTCGAGCTGCCGGCCGAGCCAACCGAGGCCGAAAGCGACGGCGATCGCGCTGGCGATCTGCAGGAAGAATCCGCGGCCGAGGAAGACCTGCGACAGCGCCGTGCTCGACAGGAAAACGGCCACGGCAGCAGTGAGGGCCACCGAGTTGTTGGCGGTGCGACGGATCATCGGGACACCTCGCGCAT
>JBDSAK010000113.1:0-3180 GCA_039922195.1 Mycobacteriales bacterium | reverse complement strand
GCGTAGTCCCAACGTCAGCCCGCCGCCGACCGCCTTGAGCAGCGCTTCCTTGCGCGTCCAGCAGCGCAGGAACGCGAGGTTGCGCTCCTCGTGCGGTAACGCGCGCAGACGCGCCACCTCGGCCGGCGCGAACGAGCGTTCGGCGATGCGCAGGTCGGCGAAGTCCGGCCGGATCACCTCGACGTCGATCCCCACTCGCCCGCTCCGGCTGATCGCGATGATGCCGATGGCACCCGAGTTGGTGTAGTTGAAGCTGATTGAGTCGTGGCCGACGAGGTCGGGGCGGCCGTACGGCGAATAGTCGAACATGAGGCCGCTCGGATCGCTGTCGACCACCTCGCCGAGCGCGCGCCGAACAGCCGCGCGCCCGGCGACGTACCGGCGGCGCAGTTCGGCAACCGGGAAGCGATCGGCGCGCTCTCGCTCGTCGGTGTTGAGGATCTCGCGGTCGCCCGGCTTCTCGCCATCGAGATCGACCACGGTGATCGACACCTCGGCCTCGGTCATGAGCGGCGCGCGCTGGCGCCGGGACCTTCCACGCGTTGACCGTGCAGGACGACACCCGGCGGGCGCACCAAGGCGCGCACGTAGTTGACCTGGTCGAACCGCTCGTCGCCGACCGCAATCAGATCGGGTACGGCGCCGCAGCGGACCCAGCCGGCGGACTCGTACAGCGCCATCGCACCGTGGTTGTTGCCGCGGACATCGAGCAGCAGGTTTTCCAGGGAGAGCTCGCGCGCCCTGCCCTCGAGCGCCTGCAGGACGACTCTCCCGACGCCACGCCCACGAGCGTCCGGATGCGTCATCAGCTTGCGCACCTCGCCGTTGCGCGAGAGCACGCTCGCGCGGAACAGGCTCAGGATGCCCATGCCGACAACGCCTTCGCCGTCGCGGGCGATGGCGAGGTGCGCGAAACCGTCTGGTACGGCGGCGAGTTCGCTGTCGAGCCACCGCGACGTCTCCACGAAGTCAGGCACGTGCAGCCAGCCGACCGCACCACGTTGTCCCGCCACCGCGGCGACAAGCGAATGCACCTGGCGACGTACGTCATCGTCAGCGGTGAGAAGCCACTCGATATCCACGAGATCCACTAGCCGATCTCGCCAACGACGTTGAAGCGGTTCTGCGCCGGGGTGAGTCCCTCGGTGATCAGCACCTCGACCGCGTCGGCCGCGCGATCGAGGTGGAAAGGCAGCTCGCGCTGCTCGACCTTCGAGAAGTCGTTGAGGACGTAGTCGGCGGGATCCTGCTGGCCACTGGGCCGGCCGACGCCGACGCGCACGCGATGAAAGTCGCCCGTGCCCAGCGAGGAGCGCAGGGACTTGAGTCCGTTATGGCCGTTGTCGCCGCCGCCGAACTTGAGCCGCAGGACGCCGTACGGCAGGTCGATCTCGTCGTGCACGACGACGATGCGCTCAGCCGGCACCTTGAAGAAGTCCCGGAGCGAGGCCGCCGGCCCGCCGGATTCGTTCATGTAGCACTTGGGCTTGGCGAGCAATACCCGGTGCCCGGCCAGGCGGCCTTCGACGAGGTCGGCGCGTCCGCGGTGCGCCTTGAACTTCGACTTCGACCGATCAGCGAGCAGGTCGAGCACCATGAACCCGGCGTTGTGCCGGGTGCCGGCGTACCTCGGCCCTGGATTGCCGAGCCCGATGACGAGGTACGGCGCCTCGGGCACCGCAGCAGCTACTCGGCGGCCGGGGCCGACTCGTCGGACGCAGCGTCGCCGGACTCGCCGTCGCCCTCGGCTGCGGCTTCCGCCTCGGCTTCGGCTTCGGCTTCTGCGGCCGCTTCCTCGGCGTGCGCACCGGTGGCCGCTGCCTCTTCGACGGCACCCGCGAGCTCGGCCTCGAACTGCTCCTCGGTGATCTGGCTCATGATGTGGGCAACAACGGCGTCGGGGTCGGTGAGCAGCGTCGTGCCCTCGGGCAGCTTGACCTGGGACGCGTGAATGCTCTGGCCGACCCGGAGCTTGCCGACGTTGATCTCGAACGACGATGGCAGGTGCGTGGCCTCGGCCTCGACCGACAGCGTGACGTTGGGGGTCTCGAGCAGACCCTCCTTGACTTCGCCGACGGTGATGATCGGTACGTCGATCTGGACCTTCTCGCCGCGCTTGACGACCAGCAGGTCGACGTGGGTCAGGTTGCCGCGAATCGGGTCGCGCTGCACCTGGCGGGGGAGGGCGAGTTCGTCGCCGTCGCCGGGGATCTCGAGCGTCAGGAGCACGTTGGCGCCCTCGTGCTTGAACGCGTTCATGAGCTCACGCGCCGGCAGCGCGATGTGCCGCACGTCGGTCCCGTGCCCGTAGAGGACGGCCGGGACCTGCCCCGCGCGGCGGGTGGCGCGAGCGCCGCCCTTGCCGAACCTGGTGCGTGGCTCGGCGGCAATACGGACTTCGGACACAGCTAGCTCCTAAACGGTCTTGCTCATGATCAGAAAGCGGCGGCAGGCTACACGCCGCGCGTCGGCTTTGGCAGTCTAGCCGCACCCCGCGTGAGCACGAAACCCCCCGGCGCTAGCGCGTCGACCTGAGCATCGACCGCGCGGGGTGCGCGTCGGCGGGCCGCTGCGTGATCACTTTGTCAAAACCCGAGCTGGAATCCCCGCGTGCCAGCAGCTCAAGGTTTGTCAAAGTGATCATCTTTGTGGGAGGGGCAGGGCGGCGATCGGCGTACGGCGGGCTAGTTCTGGCCGTCGAACAGGCCGGACACCGAGGTGTCGTCGAAAACCGCCTTGATGGCGGCCGCGATGATCGGCGCGATCGACAGCACGGTGATCTTGTCGATCGTCTTGTCCGCAGCGAGCGGCAAGGTATTGGTGACGATGACCTCGGTCACCGGCGAGTTCTTGAGCCGGTCGATGGCCGGCTCGCTGAAGATGCCGTGCGTCGCCGCGACCAGCACCTCGGTCGCGCCCTTGTCGACCAGCGCGTCCGCTGCCTTGGTGATGGTGCCGGCGGTGTCGATCATGTCGTCGACGATCACGCACACGCGGCCTTCGACGTCACCGACGACCTCGTGCACCTTGGCCTCGTTGACGACCCGCGGGTCGCGGCGCTTGTGGATGAAGGCGATCGGGCAGCTGAGACGATCGGCGAACTTCTCAGCGGTGCGCACCCGGCCGGAGTCCGGCGAGACGATCGTGAGGCGCGAGGTGTCGACCCGGCGGGCGATGTGG
>JBDSAK010000112.1:0-24130 GCA_039922195.1 Mycobacteriales bacterium | reverse complement strand
CCCTGGCCGGGTTCCGTCCCGGCATCAAGGCGGCTGCCGAACGGCAGGCGCTGACACCGCTGCTCGACGCTGGATTGACCAAAGCCGATGTGCGGTCCGCGAGCCATGCCTGGGGTTTGGCTACGTGGGACAAGCCGGCAGCTGCGTGTCTGTCCAGCCGCATCGCGTTCGGTATCGAGATCTCGCCGTCGCGGTTGGCGCGCGTCGAGCGGGCAGAATCGCTGGTACAGCAGGCGCTGTCGGCGTCCGGCGTGCCCTTCCGCAATCTGCGGGTGCGCGACCTGGGCGACGAGGCGCGTATCGAGATCGACGTCGAGTACGTCGAGGCTGCGTTCGCCGCGGGGGCGGTAGACATCGTGCGCGCTGCGGGGTTCAGGTCGGCGTACGTCGACCCGGCCGGATTCCGGTCAGGTTCGCTCAATGAGCTGCTCCCACAACCGGAACGGTGGCGCTGATGACCGAGGCGCGCTGGCACCTGACCTACTCGCAGGAGACTGTCGCCGAACCGATCGTGTGGGCGCTGGGCCATGAACTCGGTCTGGTCACCAACATCCGGCGCGCGGACGTTCGTGACCACATCGCCTGGGTGATCCTGGACGTGCGAGGAGAGCGCGAACAGCTCGAGACAGCTCGAGCCTGGCTCGAGGATCGTGGTCTGCACGTCTCCGTGCTGACCGAAGACTGACTAGCGCGAGACGAGCCGCACCCGCAGCACGGTCACGTCGCCTTCGCGCGACGACGACATGCCGATTGCGCTGACGGGCAGCAGCTCCTTGGGGTAGCCGGGCACGATGTCTCGTACGCGTTCGAGGTTGGCGAAGACCGCGACTTCGGCCTGCTCGCCGAGCGGACCCATTGCCGTCTTGAACAGCTCGGTCTCGCCGAGCGCGCCGCCCCGGAGGCGCCCGGCGTACTCGCCGCTCGAGGCGAACGTCAAGACACCGCCCTCTTCCTGAGTGAACGGCGTGCCATTGAACGCATCGGCGAACAGCGACTTGCCTTTGGCGATGGCTTTCTGCGCCCGGGCCGGATCGGCGATCCTGGCGATCAGCGCCAGATCCGGCGCTCCTTGCGCATTCGGGATCGGCACTGAACCCAGGGCGATCGTGCCGCTGGCAAAGGAACCGATGAGCACATTTGCGTCGGGGTCGGAGCCGCGGACGGGGTCCGACGGCGCAACCTGCCGCTCGGGTCCTTCGGAGAACGAGTCGCAGGACGATGTCACTGGCCCGGGCTTCGCCCCAGCCGCGGCGGTGGGTGAAGCTGCCGCACAGAGCGTCGGCATCGCCGACTGGGCCTCGCTATAGTCCTCGCCGCTGTAGCCGAAGCCGTAGAGGAACGACGAGAAGCCGAAGGCGAGCGGCGGAATCTTTCCGGCGATGCCGAAGCTCCCGAACAGCCCGCCGCCGCTGCCCGTGAGCAGTGAGTCGGCATTGGCGCCGAAGGCCGCCCCAATCGTCGTGTCGGGGAGCGACGTCAGATCCGCCAGCGGGCCAGTCGCCGCGGTGCCGCGACCGATGGTGTAGCCGACGAGTTCGGCGTAGGTGCCGTAGGCACGAAGCCCCATCACGGTGCGGCCGACCGCACCCTCGCGCACGCGGCCGAAGTACGTCTCCATGCCACCGAACTCGTCGCCCTCGCGAGCGTGTTCCATGTCGTAGAGCACCGCGTCGGCCGACGCCTTGTTGTCTGTCCACGCGACGGCGAGTTGCGAGCCGTCAAGGCGCGCCATGTCAGCGACGAACTGGGGCTCGGCTGCGAGCGCGACGTCGTCGGTCGCGGTCACTGCGGCCGCGAGGGCCTCCTTGTCCGGGGCGATCAGGATGTAGTTGTCGCGCTCGGCGTACGCCGGCGGCTCGGCGATGGAGGCGAGTGCTGTGACCGCCGCGCGGGCATCCTTGACTTCCAGCGCGATGACGAAGCTGGGACGCCCTCCTGCGGCCGGGAATCCGGCGACCCCAGCGTGCCGGCCGAGCCATGGCTGCACGTCCTGGGTGTAGTCCAGGTGGACCTGCCGGGTGATGGCGCTGACCGCTCGCTCGCGCAGCTGCGCGGCGCTGTCGGCCTGTGCGGACGGAAATCGCTGGACGAACTCCCCCAGCGCTTTGCCGTGCTCACCGCCCGGCTCCAGGTCGACCGTCGCGAAGGCGAACGCGCTGCCAGGGAGCACCGACTGCGGGCCCTTGCTGTCGACGTCACCGCTGCGCGCAGCCACGTAGACGGCACCGCCGGTGAGCACCGCGATCGCGAGAGCGCCGACGCCCACGGGCCGACCCAACGATCGCTTCGGGGCGCGCGATTCGCGTTGCGGAACGTCCGACATCTCGCGGGCGCCGCTGGAGAGAACGTCGTCGTATCCAGCGTCGTCTCTAGGCACAATCGGTCCTTCGTCGTGGAGGTGAGGTGCTACTTCACCACGGACCGCGGCTCGGCGTTCGGATGTCTGTGGTTATCGCGTCAGCGAGCGGGCCTGTCGGTAGCCGCCGATCGCCCCGAGGGCGAGGCCCAGCACCGTTGCGAAGGTGCCCAGGTTGACCGCCAGGTCGGTGTTGGAACGCTGCATGGTGACGAACGGCAGGAACGTGATGGCAATCGCGATCAGCCCGAGAACGAATAGCACGACGCCGGCCGCAATCAGGCGATCACCGGGATCGTGGCCGATCCTGGGCAGCCGAAGCCGCGTGCGACGGGTGCGTGCGGACCGTCGCCCCGCGCGCGAACGCGCAACGCGCGCGGCGGGGCGCTCGGAACGGTTGGACGAATGCGCCCCGCGGGCCATTGCTCGAGTGACCGTGGCTACTTGACGACCAGGCGCATCCGGACGTATCCGTCGTCGCCGACTTTTCCGGCAGACATGCCGAACGCGCTGAACTTGTTCACACCTTCTGTATCGTCGCCGCGCTTTTGCATCAGCTCCACGAGCTGCCCCAGGTCGATGTACGTCGCGCCGGCCACTTCGTCGCCCAACGGGCCCATCGCCGCGGTGAACAGCGGTGTGCTGTCAAGCCCCCCGTCGCCTTTGAGCGCTTCCGCATAGCCCTTGGTCGTCAGGTAGAACGTGGTGCCGTCGACCTCGACGTCGACGTTGAGCCCGGCTTGCTTGGCGAGGGCGGCCAGCTTCTTGCCCGCCTTGGCGGCGGCCGCGGGGTCGTCCACCACACTCGCAATGCCGATTTTGGTGTCCGCCGGGCTGGTCGGGATATTGCCGAGAGCGATCAGCGTCTGGTTGCCGAGCAGCGGGAGCAGCTCCTTGCGGATGCTGATCCCCAGCTGCTTGCTGGCCGAGGCGAGCACGTCGTCGACCTCCTTGCTGGTGGCTCCGAGCGCGCTCAGCTGTGCTTCGATCTGGGCCTGCAGCTCGGTGACCGAGATGGCGGCGATCGTGTCCTGGGGGAGCTTGCCCAGGGCGGTCGGCTTGGTGACCTTGACCGCCGCCATGTCCGAGCCGATGACGCGGGCGTAGATCTCGCCGTAGTTGTTCGAGACGTGCATCCCCATCACGAGCCGGCCCTTGATCTGCTTGGTCAGGCCATTGGGAACTCGCTTGAGCTTGGGCTGCTCCTTGGCGATCTCGTCATAGACACGGCCCGCGTCGGCCCAGACCACGACGATCTGGTTTCCCTCGAGTTTGGCCATGTCGTCCTTGAACGTCTTGCTCGACTCGAGTGACTCGGTCTTGGCGGCGGCCAACGCCGCGTCGACATCTGCTTGTTCGGTGCTCAGCACGGCAAAGCCGTCCTTGATCGCAAAGCCACGGAGATCATCGTCGGCCTCGCTGGAAGCGTCGGGCTCATCGGAGTCGCAGACGTCCGACGTCAACTTGCTCTTGGCGGCCTTTGCCTTCTCCTCGTCCTTGACCTCCAGCAGGAGCAGCGGCTCGGTCTTGCCCTTGGACCCGGCGATGGCTGCAATCCCGACGCGCTTGCCGAGCCACGGCTTGATGTCCGTCTCGTAGTTGCAGTTGCCGGACTCGTCTTTGAAGATCTCGCGCAGGAACCCGTCCATCGGGTCATCGGCTGTGGTCTTGGGGCCGCTGGGGAACTTCTTGCTGAACTCGTGGATGGCGAGCTTCTGGTCGGCGGGCGGGTCGAGGTCGATCTTCGCGAAGGCGAGCGCCGTCGACGGCACGAGCGATTCCGGCTGTTTGCCTTCGTCACCGGCCTGGCTCGCCACATAGATGCCGCCGGCGGCCACCGCGGCCAACGCAAGGGCGCCCGCTCCGAGGGCGAGACCACGCTTGCTCTTCACCGGCGGTGTGGCGAGCTGGTCGCCGTACCCCGCTGCACCGTACGTCTGCTGCCCGTAGGCCTGTTGCGCGTAGGGCAGCGCGAACGGCTGAGCAGCCGTCGGCTGCGCGCCGTACTCCGTCGGGGCCTGGTAGCCCGGCGGCTGCTCGTACGCCGGCGGCGGCGAGCTGGGCGGCGCGGACGGGGGGCCGAACGATCCGGGAGGTGTGCTCGGTGGAGGCGGCGGCGCCCACCCCGCGTCAGCCGGGGGGTTGGGGTCGTGCGGTCCGGTCGGTGGCTGCTCGTCGGACATGCAGGACCCCTCTGCGGGTAGGCGGGTGGATGCGCTGCGTAGTCTAACGACTTCTGCGGGGACCCTCGCGGGAACGAACCTGTTTTCCCAACGGTGCGCCGGCGTCTAGCCTGAGGCGCTACAGCCGCCCGAAACGCCCCGGCCGTGGGGCAATGTGCAGATAGAGGTCATCGTGCCAACCGGCAAGGTCAAGTGGTTCGACCCCGAGAAGGGCTTCGGTTTTCTCTCTCGCGAGGGCGGCGACGACGTCTACGTGCACAAGAGCGCCTTGCCCTCTGGTGTCGAGGAGCTGGCGCCGGGACAGAAGGTCGAGTTCGGGATTGCGCAGGGCCGCCGCGGCGACCAGGCGCTCTCTGTCCGCGTGCTGGAGGCACCGCCGTCGCTGTCTGCACCCCCGTCGACCCGGCGCGAGCCGGAAGAGTTGCACGCGATGATCGAAGACATGATCAAGGTGCTCGACGTCGTGCAGCAGGATCTCGCGCGGGGTCGTTACCCCGACCGCAAGAAGGCGAAGATGGTTGCCGAAGTCGTGCATGCCGTCGCCCGCGATATCGAGGCGTAGTTGCCAGGTCAGCCTAGCTACCAGGTCATCGGCGGCGTCAGCCCGGCCGCCGCAGCTCTGTCGAGCAGCGCCGCAACGGCGGCGCGCCCTTCGGGTCCGAGCGATCGGGTGAACTCGTTGACGTAGAGCGCGATGTGCGCGTCGGCGACGGCCGGCTCCATCTCTTGCGAGTGGGCCATCACCCAGTCGCGCGATGCTGCCGGGTCGGTCCATGCCTGCTCGACCGAGCGGCGGATCGCGGTCTCGAGCTCGACGAGTCGCTCTGACCCGAGGCTGCGCCGGACGAGGATCGCGCCCAGCGGAATCGGCAGGCCGGTCGTCGCTTCCCACCACTCGCCGAGGTCGACTGCTTGATTCAGTCCGAACGCCGGATAGGTGAAACGCGACTCGTGGATGACCAGGCCCGCGTCGTACGACCCGTCGCGAACCGCCGGCATGATCTGGTCGAAGGGAAGCGTCTCGACGGAGGCGAAAGCGATCGACAGTTCGGCGGCCCACAAACGCAGCAGCAGGTAAGCCGTGGTGCGACTCCCGGGTACGGCGATGCGCGCACCGGCCAGTTCGGGCAGGGCGCGCCCGTCGGCGGTGAGCAGCAACGGTCCGCAGCCGCGCCCGACCGCCCCGCCGGCGTCGAGCAACGCGTAGTCAGCGAGCAGCCAGGGCAGCGCGCCATACGACACCTTGACCACATCGAGCGCGCCGGCCGCGGCCATCGAGTTGAGGACGTCGATGTCGGCGAAGGTGACCGAGATCGGCGGGGCGCCGAGGACCAAACCATGCGCCAGCGCGTGAAAGACGAACGTGTCATTCGGACACGGTGAGATGCCAAGAGTCAGCGGTTCGCGTGTCATCCGCGGGCAAACAGTATGTGCATCGCGTGCTCGAGCGCGGCAAGCGCACGGGGCACCTCCCACGCGTCGAGATCGCGCCGGCCGACGACGTTGCTGATGGCCCGCAGCTCGACGAGCGGGATGCCCAACAGGCTTGCGACGTGCGCGACACCGGCGCCTTCCATCGCTTCCGCGGCGGCGTCGTGACGACTCGCCAGTTCGAGCGCCCGCTCGTCGGTGCCGGTAGCCGCGGACACGGTGAGCACTGCCCCGCGGCGAGCCGCGACCCCCTGGGCCGCCAGGCGTTCTGCCGTATGCGCCGACGCCGCCTCGTCGACCGCGTACGTCGCCGCGCCGAACCCGAGCGCGCTGAGATCAAGGAAGCCGTCGGGAGAGTTCGCACCGAGATCGGCTGCGACAACAGCGGTAGCCACGACGAGATCGCCGACGTCCGATCGGTGGGCGAAGCCGCCCGCGACGCCGGCGCTGAACAGCACGTCGACACCGCCGAGCGCTATTGCCATCGCCGCCGCTGCTGCCGCGGCTGGGCCTACTCCCGCGGCCAGCACGACGAGTTCGGCGTCGCCGCGGACGACGCCGCCGATCGTTTCGTAGGGGCCGGCTCGCCGGCGTTCGCAGACTCCGACGCCCGCCGCGACGGCGTCGCGTTCGCGGGGAACGGCAGTGACGACCGCGATGCGTGTCATGCCTGCCGAGCAGCTCGCCGGACCGCGGACGCGAGCGATTGTCCGGCGTCGGTCAGCCTGGCGCGCAACGCCTGCGGCAGCGCGGAGTCGACGGAGAGAGTGCGGACCTCGGCCTGCCACACCGCGATGTCGTCGTCGTACGCCGGCCGGCCCTTGCGGGTGGTCCAGTCGGCCCGGTCGAGGAGAAGCTGCGCACGCTGCAGCAACAGGTGCGCATGCGCCGTACGCCGCACGTCCGGGTCGGCGTCGCGGGCCAGCGAGACCCAATCGTCGAGGTCGATCAGTCGTTCGCGGGCGCGTCGACGCAAGTCGTCAGCTGCGGTCGGGTGGTCGTGCACGACCTGGGCGACGGCCAATTCGTCTCGGCCCGAGAGGCTGTCCCACGCCTCGTCGCGTGCTGCGATGTCGACGACAAGCACGAGGTGGCCTGCTCGTTCGCGGGTCGACAGACTGTTGCGTGCAGCGACCGATGTCACGAGCAACACGCGCGCGGTGTCGCCTTCAGCGGTGCCGGGCCACGCAGCCGCGACTTGTTCGAGCAGGGTGACCACCTCGCGAGAAGCTTCGGCATTGTCCTGCTGCGTCAACGAAGTAGGCAGGCCGGCGCGGAACGCATCCCACGGCGCAAGCTGCCGCAACAGTCCGTGCGTCTCGGCGAGCATTCGCGCCGCCTGGCCGCCGACCGCGCGCAGGGTGCCGACGGCCCCGCCGTCGTTGTGATCCGTGGCACGTGGCGGCGGTGGCGGTGCGCCGCGGGAGATCGCCGAGCACACCCGGTATGCCTCGGCCAGCTCAGTCATCCGGCGGGCTGCTTCGGCGCGCACCTCGGCCGGCAGGTCGCTCGCGCGATCAGGGTGCAGCAGCTGCGCTGACTGCCGGAATGCGCGGCGTACCTCGTCGGGTGCGGATCCGGGCGGTAACCCGAGAACGCGCCACGCCCAAACCGGTTCCATCGCTCAGTCCACGACGCGGAACTCGAACTGCCACGCGCCGGTCGGCTTGCCTTGCAGCCCGTCGCCGACCTCGACGATGGTGACTGGGAGGGCGCCGGCCGGCAGGTTGGGAACATTCAAGGCGTAGTGACTCTCCTTGCGCGGCGCGGTGAACAGGACCTCCTCGCCGACCTGCAGGATCCAGCTCTTCTCGGCGACGCGCTTGGGCACATCGATGCCGATCACGCTGTTGCGGCGGACCCGGATGCTCTTCGTTGGGGGAGCGTGTTCGGTGCATTCATCGAAGCAGTAGCGTCCCGCGTCGACGTTGATCACTCGGCCGCTGCTGAAGACCGTGATGTGCGGCGCGGGCTTCTCGCACGCGGTCACGCTGACCATGGCGAGAACAGCGGCCGCCGCGGGGACATAGCGTCGGACGATCACGTGGTGCTCCGGTCGGTCGATGTCGAGACTGACAGGCTACCGGCCCGCTGCCGCAGCGTGCGCACCGTATTCACGGTGACCGCAATGATCAGCAGCGCCGCTGCGGCGAAGCCGACCCTGCCGGACATGTCGATCAGGCCGAACGCGCCACCCCCGACCCACGCCAGTTGCAACGCTGTCTCGCTGCGGGCGAAAGCCTGGGCACGCACCGCCTCGGCCACGTCGCGCTGCAAGATTGCGTCGAGTGCGAGCTTGCTGAGGCTGCCGAACAGGCCGCTGGCGATGACACCGATGATCGCTGCGCGGAAGTCGTAGTGAATCGCACCGACGACAAGCGCCAGGCTGGCGCCAACGAGCGCGAGTTGCAGCAGCCGTTCCGGCACCTGTTGCCGGGCGAGTGCGGCGACCGCGGTGCCGCACATGCTTGCCCCGATCGCGGCGACGCCGAGCATTCCGAGCCGGAACGTTGCTTCATCGGAGGTGAAGAAGCCGAGAACTTCGAGGTCAAAGCCCTTGCCATCCTTCTTCACCCGGAAGGCGAGGAAGAACGTCAGGAAACCGGCGAGCGTGCGCAGAGAGGCGGCAGCGCGCACCACCGTCGCCACACGTGGCGTGGGTGCGCCGACTGCGTCGGTCGCGTCGGACGCGATGTGCGGCTCCGCGTTGACGGTCTTCGGCAGGCGGAGGGCGAAGGCGGTCGCCGCAATGAAGACGACAGCGGCGACGCGCAGCGTCCACTGAGACCCGTGCGTGACGTGCGCGAGGGCCACGCCGATCGGGATCGCGATGGCACCGGCGACCGCGCCGGTCAGGGTGGTCCGCGCGTTGACACCCACGAGAGTGCTGCCGGGCGGGAGCACGCGAGGCGCCACCGCGGCCCGCGCGACCGCGTAGCCCTTCGACAGCATGAGTACGCCGAGCGCGGCCGGAAACAGCGCCAGGCTGTTCGTGTTGTCCGACATGAACCACACCAGCCCGGCGCGGCCGAGCATCGTGCCCGCGAGCGCCAGCCGGCGGCCCCTGCGCGTGCGGTCGAGCAGCGGGCCGATGAACGGCGCGAGCAGGACGAACGGCGCCATCGTCGTCAGCAGGTAGAGGGCGACCTTGCCGCGCGCTTCACCGATCGGCACCGAGAAGAACAGCGAGTTGGCCAGGCTGATCGTCACCAGGGCGTCGCCGGCCATGCCCGCGGCGTGCATCCGGAGCAGCCAGGTGAACCCGGTGGTCGCCCATTCGCGCAGCGGCCGGAACGCCTCGGCGGGCGGGTGCTCGCCAATGCTCATCCGGGCGCCTCCTGGCGGTCGCGAGCCACGATAGTAGGCATGCGCAAGCGGGGCGGATAGGCCGCCGGTCGCCGCATGCCTCACAATCGCAGGATGACTCCCACCGAACCCCGCAGCACGCTCGACGCCGTGTGCGCCGCGGCAGTCGATATCGCGCGCGCGGCGGCCCTGGCCGTCGGCGGCGCTCAGGTCGGCGATCACGTGGGCATCGACGACGACGGCGAGCGCGTCGCCACGCACCTGTTCGAGTGCACCGATCCGGCGTACGGCGGATGGCGCTGGGGCGTGCAGGTCGCCAGGGCGTCGCGTGCCAAAGTCGCGACGGTCAACGACGTCGTACTCCTGCCCGGACCCGACTCCCTGCTCGCACCCGAGTGGCTGCCGTGGTCCGAACGGCTGCTGCCCGGTGACTTGAGGCCCGGCGACCTGTTGCCGGCGCCGGCTGACGACGAGCGACTGCAGTTGGTGATCGAGGACACCGAGAGCGACGACGGTTTCATCGAGATGGGCGTCGGCCGGATGCGCGTGCTCTCCGACGTCGGCCGCACCGAGGCAGCGGAGCGCTGGTACGGCGGCGAACACGGCCCTGATGCGCCGATCGCCCGGCAGGCTCCCGCGCACTGCGTCAGCTGTGGCTTCTTCGTTCCGGTCACCGGCGCGTTGGGTCTCGCCTTCGGCATCTGCGCCAACGAGTACGCACCGGACGACGGCCGCGTGGTTTCGGTCGACCACGGTTGCGGGGCGCACTCTGAGGGCTTCCCCACGGTGATCGACCTGGTGCCGCGCGAAGTCCCTGGTGAGCTGGAGGACGTCGCCATCGTTGCGGACGACGCCGTCGACGCAATCGCCGCCGGCGGCACCGTGGAATCCTCGGTCGTCGACGCGCTCGCAGATGACTCCGAGGAGACCGCGGCGTTCGGCCATTCGTGATGGTCGAACTGCCGTTCCCCGCCCTGCGCACGACATCGGAGTCGGTCGTGCCACTCGCCTCCATCGCCGCCGACACCGGGGACGACTGGCGCGAGGCGATGGGTGAGGACGACAACTCGCTGCCGGTGCAGGTCCGGTGGGATCCACTTGCCGTCGCGTTGGCGCCTGTCGCCGGCTTCGACCTGCAGATCGCGATTGCTGTGCCGCTGGTCGCCGGACCCGAGGGGCTTCCCACGCCCGCCGAGGAATATCGCCTCGTCGGGGTGGGCGAACAGGTGCGATCGAGTATGGAGCGGGACGAGCGCGGCCGGCTCGTCCTCGTCGTGACGACGGCCGGCGTTCGCGAGTACGTCGGCTACTCGGATGACGACGCCTGGCTGGCGGGGTGGGCGGCGGAGATGACGTCCGTCCTTCCCGGCGCGCAGGTGATGAGTCGCCGCGACCCGGGCTGGACCACCCTGCTGCATTCGATTCCGTGACGGATCCGTTCGGAACGCAGGAGATCCGCGCGCGCGTCCTCGACGCGTGGTCCGCGAGCCCGACTCGATTTCGCGAGGACGCCAACACAGAGGAGGACTACGCGCATCGCGCGTACGCCGACCGCCTGGTCTACGAGATCGCGCAGAACGCCGCCGACGCCGCGGCGACCGCCGGCGTACCCGGCCGTGTTCGATTTGTCCTTACGCCGCAGGCGTTGTACGCCGCCAACACTGGCGCGCCGCTGACTGCTGCCGGCGTCGAGTCGCTCAGCCACCTGCGCGCGTCGACCAAGGCCGAGGGGTCGGTCGGCCGGTTCGGTGTCGGCTTCAAGGCGGTGCTGGCCGTCACGGATGCGCCGGCAGTGATGTCGCACGCCGGGGGGGTGCGGTGGTCACGCGAGGAAACGGCGGCGCTCGTCGCGGCTGTGCCGTCGCTGACGGCTGAGCTACGGCGGCGCGCGGGTTCCGCACCGGTGATGCGGTTGCCGTTCCCGGCGGACGAGTACGACCGGAGCACTCGGCTCCTGCTCGACCGCGGCTACGACACCGTCGTCGTGGTGCCCTGGCGCGATGACATGGCTGCGGCGCTCGGTGCCGAACTCGTCGCGGGTGCCGATCCGACACTGCAACTGTTCTTGCCCGGCTTACGCGAGCTCGTCGTCGAGACGCCGGACGATGAGTGGTCGCTGACGACGGACTGGGACGGCGAGCGGGTCACGCTCGGGGGCCGGCGGTGGTGGGTCCGCTCGCGCCGCGGGGACCTGCCGGCCGAGTTGCGTGGCGCGCAAGCCGTCGAAGACCGCGAGCGCGCGGGGTGGCACGTGGGCGTGGCGTTCGCGATGACCGGCGAGGACGTCGTGCCGTTGCCCGAGGAGTTCGCCCGCGTGCTGCGCGCGCCGCAGCCGACGGACGAACAACTGTCTGTCGCCGCCATCGTCGCTGCTTCCGTACCGCTCGATGCAACCCGTCGACACGCGCTGTCCTCGCCGATGACCAGTTACCTGCTCGAGCGCGCGGCAGCGTTGTACACGGCGATGCTCGCCGAAGCCCCGCCACGACCCGAACTGCTCGACCTCGTCCCGACCGGCCTGCCCGGCGGACAGATTGATGCGGCTCTTCGAGCAGGTCTTGCCGACCGGCTGGCGACGTCGGCTTTCCTGGCGTCGGCCGGCGATGTCTCCGTGCGGTTGCGCCCAGCGGAAGCCGCTGTCGTCGATGCCGGCAACGCGTCGGACGACATCACCGCTGTGCTCGCGCCGCTGCTGCCCCAGCTGATCAGCGCCGCGCACTCTCGCCGCCATGGCGCGCTCGCCGCGCTCGGCGTACGGCGGCTCGACACCGCCGATGTCGTCGAACTGCTGGCGGCGCTGGATCAGCCCCCTGCGTGGTGGGCGGTGGCTTTTGCGGCCCTCGGCCGCGCTGCCGACCGCGATGCGTTGCGTGCACTGCGAGTGCCGCTCGCGGACGGCCGGCTGGCGTCCGGCCCACGCGGGCTGTTGCTCCCGACCGATGGCGTCGACCTGCGACCCCTCGTCGATCTCGGCCTGGCCGTGCGTGCCGTGCATCCCGACGCAGTGTCGGCGGAGAGTGCGCAGGTGTTGCGCGCCCTTGGTGCGGTCGATGCCGACGCGGGCGCGTTGCTCGACGAGCCTGCTCTGCGCGATGCCGTCGAGTCTTCGCTCGACGACGCACCCGAGGTGGACGCCGACGCCGTGGCTCGCGCCGTGCTGACGCTGGCAGCGGCGCGGCCACACGCGGCGCGCGAACGGTTGTGGCTCGCCGACCTGGCACTGCGCAACTCCGACGGCGACTTGCAACCCGCCGGCGAACTGCTGCTGCCGGCGTCCGCCGGTGGACGCCTTGGCGAACTCATGGACGCCGACGCCCCTTTCGGTGGGGTGTCCGAAGAGCACGTGCAGCAGTTCGGCGCCGAGGCACTAGAAGCGGTCGGCGTACTCCGCACGTTCGCCGTCGTGCGGGCCGAGGACGTGCCCGCGGAGTCGGCGGCTGCGGCGCTGTTCCTCGACGGCGAAGGAGACTGGCTGGCATCGCTCGATGCGGGCGATGGCGCCGCGCCGCCACTGGTGACCGAATTTCGAGCGATTCGCGATCTCGAGTGGATTGCCGCAGACCGCTGGTCGGACGCACTCATCGAGCTCGCCAGCCCTGAGCTGCGGCCGATCGTCACCGAGCCGGTGCGCCTGCTCCTGCCGGACGGCCGCAGCGCCGACGGTCCGTCGTACACGCGGTGGTGGCTCGACAACCATGGCTGCGTGCCCCTGGGCGATGGCCATCTCGCCCGCCCCTCCGAGCTCCGGTCGCCGGCCGCGCCGTCCGTGCTTGCCGGCTTGTACGACGTTGCGCCGGAGCTGGATCCCGCTGCTGCCGCGCTGATTGCGGAGCTCGGCGCCGTTGCGTCGCTCGGGCAACTGCTCACCGCCGGCCCGCGCCCGCTGGTCGACTTGCTCGACCGGCTCGGCGATCCAGTGCGGAACGTCGCGCGGCATCAGCTGCGTGCACTCTACGGCCCGGCGTGCTCGGCGCTCGCACACTTCCTCGACGACGACCTCCCCGCGATCGACTCGGTGCGCGGGGTGGTGCGCGGCGAGATGGTGCGCGCTGTCGTGCCCACGCAGGCCGTCATCGTCGACGCGCCCGACCTGGTAGGGCTGGTAGGGGACCGGCCGGTTGTCCCCGTGCCACTCACCCTGTCGTCGGCCGCCACGCAGGTGCTCGAGGTCCCGCTCGCGACGGGCCTGGCGGAGTACGCCGTGCGCAGTACCTCCGTCGCGCGGTGCAGGTGGTCGCAGCTGCCGTCGTACGACGCCGTGATCGAGCGACTCGGTCTCGTCGGCTCGACCATCGCTGATGACGTGCGCGAGATGTCGTACGACGAGCACGACAGCTTGCTGTGCGACGACGCGGACGGCGTCGAGACGAAGGTCGCCTGGCGCCTCGTCGACGGTCGCGCCAGCATCTCGCGGGACAACTTTGTGCACGGCGCATCACGGGCGCTCGCCACACTTTTGGGTCAGTGGTCGCAACGAAACGCTGTCGCTGCGATGCTCGCCTACCCCGACCGATTAGGCGAGTTGCTCGCCGAAGCAGAGCTGGACTGAGAAGGGCGGTACATCGCGTGGTCGAGACAGTGCCGGCGACATTCGAAGTGCTCGACGAGCGGTTCGCGCTGATCGGCGGCGATGCCCGGCTCGAACGAATTCACAGCGACTGCCGCTGGGCCGAGGGTCCTGTGTACTTCCCGGCGGGCCGCTACTTCGCGTGGAGTGACATCCCCAACGACCGGATGTTGCGCTGGGACGAGACGACCGGCGTCGTCGGCGTATTCCGCGCGCCCGCTGGATACGCCAACGGGCACACGGTCGACCTCGAGGGACGTCTGGTCAGTTGCGAGCACGGTGCGCGACGGGTGACCCGCACCGAACACGACGGCAGTGTCACCGTGTTGGTCGACCGGTGGGACGGCAAGCGGTTCAACAGCCCCAATGACGTCGTCGTACGGCGCGACGGCACCATCTGGTTCACCGACCCGATCTACGGGATCAGAACCGACTACGAAGGGTTTCAGGCCGCACCCGAGATCGACGGCTGCCATGTGTATCGCTACGACCCGGCGGACGGCAGCTGCGTTCCCGTCACCAGTGACTTCCAGCGGCCCAACGGCCTGGCGTTCTCGCTGGACCACGACACGTTGTACGTCGCCGACTCGATGGCCAAGCACCTCCGCCGATTCGACGTCGGTGCCGACGGTTCGCTCAGCGGCGGTGAGGTTCTCGCTGACTGCACGGCCGGTACGTTCGACGGTCTGCGGCTCGACAACACCGGCCGAATCTGGGTCTCGGCGCAGGACGGCGTGCACTGCTACGACCCGGACGGCACGCTCATCGGCAAGATCCTGGTGCCCGAGACGGTGTCCAACCTCGTCTTCGGCGGGCTGAAGCGCAACATCCTGTTCATCACGGCGACCACGTCGGTCTACACGATCATGACGAACGTCACGGGAGCAGCGAACGCTCCTCGTCCCGCCGGCGCTGTTTCCGTTCCAGTTGCGCCGGCCGCACCTTGAGGTAGACGACGCCGAGCAGTCCGAGGGCGATTCCGCACGCGCACATCGCATACCACCAGAGGAGTCCGGCGCGTTCGACGGAATCGTGGCGGAGGACGAGGCCGAGCAGGACGCCGAGCCACAGTGCGGTGCCGACGGCGACCGTGCGCATGTCGTTGGTTCGCAGCGGAGGCGGGTCGCGCCGGCGTTCGGTCATCGCACCTCCGCTCGCCGCGACCTGACGTCGGGCAGCCTATCGGCGTACGCCGCCACGCCCGGACGCGACAATGGATCACGTTGTCACGGTTCACTCGGAAATCCCCGCAGGCGTCCCACGGGGATCGTGACACGTTGATCCACCAGGGCGCAGGCGGCTTCCGAAAGCGAGGACGTCGCGGCAGAGACGCTGTCTCCCAGCCGAGACTTTGCCTACGGAAACGCGCTGATCGAGTTCTCGACGCCGGCCGCCTGGCGTCCTGTTCGTGACGTTCCCTGATGGCGACTTCTCCGCGGGCTGAGAAGGTTCAGGTAGTCTCCCGCCGTACACAAGCTGGTATCGCAGCGTTCGACGATGCCGCTCCCTCGGGGAGGTCGACAGTGACCAATAACCGCCTGCGGGCGGGCTTCGCCGGCTGGGCGGTCGTGGGTTTCCTGGTCGCAGCGGCGCTGCTGAGCATCGCTTCGATTGGTGTCTACATCCTTCCCGTAGCGCTGGTCGCCCTCGTCGTCGTCGCGCGCGTACTCTCCTTCGGCCGGGGCACCTTCGGCGCGATGGCGGGCGTCGGCGCCGCTTTGCTGGTCGTCGCCGTTCGCAGCAGCAGTGAAGGCGGCGCTCCGTGCACGGTGCCTAGCACGCTGGCACCTGGCCAGCTCACGTCGGTGACCTGCGGCGGCGGCGTCAACGCGACGCCCTGGTATGTCGTCGGCGCGGTCGCCTTGGTCCTAGCGGCCGCTGGGGTCTGGCTTACCCGAGGCCGCCAAAACGGTACGGCGACGCTATGGGTGCCGCCCCACCCATAGCGTCAGAGGTTCACCGCAGTCTCGTCTGTGTATCAGCGGTACAGGCGTACGTCAGCGACGCTCCACCAGTTGCCGGCGGTGCCGGTGTTGACGACGCGCAGGAAGCGCGCGTCCATGCCGACGTCGATCGTCGTCAGCTGGCCAGTACCGAGACCGGTCGCGACCCGCGTCCACGTGGAGCCATCGAGGCTGGTGTACAGCTCCCAACTGCGGGCGTAGTCGCTGCTGGGATTGCCGGTTGGCGCCCACCAGGGGTTGCCAGCGGCTGCACCGGCGTCGAGCACAACTCGCGACGCGTGGACCTTGCGGCCGAGGTCGATCGTGAAGTACTGACCGGGCACCTGTGCGGTGCCGGCCGACCAACGGCTCGAGGCGTCGTCGTCGACCAGCGCACCCGGGTTGTCACCGGTGGGCGACGCGGTTGCGGTTGCACCGGTGATGTCGAGCAGGTCGAACTTGCTGCGCAGTGCTTTGCTGGCCGGCCACACGAACGTGGCGAGCGCCGCACCCGGCAGCGTGTATTCGAAGTGCTGATCTCCCATGGCAACAGCGAAGGTGCGTGGGTTGTCGTTCTCGTTGTGGGCAACGAGAACGACGCTGCCGTCCGGGTTTCGGAACGCCACGTTCATGATCTGGCCGTTCCACCCGGTGGTGCCATAGTTGCTGCTGGCGATGCGCATCGCATCGGGCTGCACGAACTTGCTCATGTGGCCCAGCGTGTAGTACTCGGCATTGCGCGTCACGGTGCCGTCAGTGGCGACCGTGACAACCCCGGTGCAGCTGCCGCAACCGCCGTTGTGCGGACCGCCGGACGGGTCGAGCGCGAGATTCCAGTTGACGACGGACTTGGCCCAGTTGCGGGTAGTGCCAAGGGTGACGTTGCGGGAGTGCCATTTCAGCGTGTCGGCGAATACCTGTGCCGGCGGGTCGCTTGGGCCATGGGAGCCGGAGCACTCGGTGAACCAGATTCCCTTGTCCGGGAAGCGATTGTGCAGAGCCGTCATGGCGCTCGGGTCGCCGTAGTAGCAGTGGAACGCCGTGCCGGCCACCCACCGGCGGGCCTCGCTGGACAGGACGTCGGCGGCGTAGTCGGGTTCGGGATCGCGGCCGGGCGGCAAGCTCTCGGGCGTCAGGTCGTTCGGGTGCGTCGCCCAGTTGTGGTCGTAGCCGATGATCTGTGTCTTGAGGCCGGCATCGCGCAGCGCCGGGCCGAGGACGGAGATCAGCCGCACTTGGTCGGCGACCGGCATGTCCATACCGGGGTAGCCGCCGGGGGTGCGGTTCTGCGGCTCGTTCTGCACCGTCACGTACTGAACCGGTACGCCGGCCGCCTGGTAGGCCTGGATGAACCTCACGAAGTACTGGGCGTACGTCGCGTAGATGCGGTCGTCATCGATCAGCCGGCCGCCGACCAGCGACTGGTTGTCCTTCATCCACGCCGGCGGGCTCCACGGCGTACCCATCACCTTGATAGCGGGGTTGAGCGCCAGCGCCTGGCGGAGCAGCGGCAAAATCTGCGCCTCGTCGTGCGCGACTGTGAACTCGCTCAAGTCGTAGTCGGTCTCGCCGGCGGGCAGATCGTCGTAGGTGTAGTGCGGGCCGGCGACGAAGTCCGACGCTCCCATCGGCTGGCGCAGGAAGCCCAGCGCAATGCCGCCGTCGCGGCTGAAGAGCGACCGCATGACCTCGTCGCGCTTTGCCCGCGGCAGGGCCGCGAGCAGTACGGCAGACGAGTCGGTGATGGAGGCACCGAAGCCGTCCATCTCCTGGTAGGTCCGGCTCGGGTCGACGGTGACCGTCAGCTCGTCGCTGCCACCGAAGCTGAAGGGCACGTCGGCGCGACGCGTGAGCTGCTCGCTGCGGTCGACCGTGGTCATCCAGACCTGTGCGGCCGGCGTACCGGCGCTCGCCCCGGCGCCGCCTGGAACATGACCGGAGGCCGTGCCGGGTGCGAGCACGAGCGCGACCGCTGCCGTCGTCCCGGCAACGAGCGTGCGAACGGTTCGAGGCATCACGATGACTCCCTCTGACGCCGCAGGTGTCCGTCGGCGACTGGATTGATGTAACAAGGTGTAACAAGATGGAACGTCGTGAAACACACCGAAACAGCGACACGCGTGGCTGTCAAGAGCCGGGCCGGTAAGAGATGCGCACTTCCGGCCGGGTGCGCCTCTATAGTCGCGGCATGCAGGATCAATCCGCGGATGTAACAAATGGTTGACGCGAAGACCAGGGCGACCGTCCGGGTCATCGCCGAGGACACCGGCGTATCCATTGCGACCGTCTCAAGAGTCCTCAACAACCACGACAACGTCGCTCCGCGCACGCGGGAACTCGTCCTCGAGGCCGTCGAGAGGCGACGCGCCGATGCGCGCAGGGCGAGCGGTCCCGCCCGGTCGGCGCGTGGCGCGGTCTACGTTCGCTGCCCCTATGTGCTCACCGACTACTTCGGAATCATCGTGTCCTCGATCGCGGAGACGCTGGCGCTACACGGCCGGCGCGTCGTGCTCAACGCGGGCGAGGCGATCCAGTCAGCCCATGTGCTCGGCGCGCTGCCCGACGACGATGGCATCAGTGGCGCGCTGCTGATCCTGCCGCCCGAGCCGGAGCAGGAGCTGATCTCCTTACGTCGCAGCGGCTTCCCGTTCGTTGTGGTGGATCCGCGGACGTTGGTGCCCCGCAACATCGCGGCGGTTTCAGCCGCGCATTTCTCCGGCGCCCGGGCATTGACCGCCCATTTGGTCGAGCTCGGCCACCGGCGGATCGGTGTCATCGGCGGCCCGGACGGCTGGCTGGCATCGGATGCGCGATTGGCTGGGCACCGCGCCGCCATGGCCGAGGTCGGCGTCCTGCCGGCCCGCGAGATCGTGCGCGACGTCGCGGCCACCGCCGAGGCGGGGTACGCCGCCGCCGGCGAATTGCTCGACCTGCCTGATCGGCCGACCGCTCTCGTCAGCTTCAACGACAAGATCGCGGTTGGCGCGTTGCGCGCCGCACTCGAACGAGGGCTGCGCGTGCCCGATGACCTGTCGATCACGGGGTTCGACGACATCGACGTGAGTCGGGCGACGCAGCCGCAATTGACGACGGTGCGCCAGCCATTGCAGGAGATGGGCCGGATGGCCGTCACGTTGCTCATGCGGCTCCTCGATGGGCACGAGGGAGAGTCCCTGCACATCGAACTCGCGACGGAGCTGGTTGTTCGCGATTCCACCGGACCAGCGCCGAGCTGACCGGCGCGCCGCGTGCGCGCGAGGTGGTGGGTCTGGTAGCTCTAGGCCTATCCAGCTCGTCCGCCGCCGACGTGACCTCCCCGGAGTTCAGATGACTGCGATCGACCGATATTTCCACATCACCGCCCGCCGTTCCACGGTCGGTCGAGAGGTCCGCGGCGGCCTCGCGACGTTCTTCACGATGGCCTACATCGTGGTTCTCAACCCGCTGATTCTGGGTGGTGCGAAGGATGTCAACGGCGACCAGCTCGACCGGGTGCAGATCGCGGCGGCGACGGCTCTCGTCGCGGCAGTCATGACGATCCTGATGGGCGTCGTCGGCAAGTACCCGTTCGCGATCGCCGCAGGGCTCGGACTCAATGCTGTGGTCGCCTTTCAACTGGCGCGCGTCATGTCCTGGCCGGCGGCGATGGGTGTGGTCGTCATCGAAGGCTTGCTCATCACGCTGCTGGTCGCGACCGGGCTACGGGAGGCGGTGATGAACGCCGTACCGATGGCGCTGAAGCACGCGATTGCCGTGGGCATCGGTCTGTTCATCGCCCTCATCGGCTTCGTCGACGCCGGCTTCATCCGGCGTACGGGTGCGGGGCCGGTGCCGGTAGAACTCGGCATCGGGACCCGCCTGGCCGGCTGGCCGACGGTCGTGTTCGTCGTCGGTCTGCTGATCGCCATCGTCCTGCTGACCCGACGTGTCCGCGGCGCGTTGCTCATCACGATCATCGTCACGACGATTTTCGCGATCATCGTCAACGCCATCGCGGACGTCCCGGCCAGCTTCCAGCCGGGCGAAACGCCGATCATCACACCGACCGGCTGGCAGCTCAACGTCCCGGAGCTGCCCGACAAAGTTTTCGACTCACCCGACCTCGGGCTGCTCGGTCAGTTCAGCCTCGGCGGCTCGTTCGCCAAGGTCGGCATCATCAGCGCCCTGCTGTTCGTCTTCACCCTGATGCTCTCGGACTTCTTCGACACGATGGGAACCGTTGTCGGCGTCGGCGCCGAGGCGGAGTTGCTCGACGCGGACGGCCGGCTTCCCGGCGTCGGCCCCGTCCTGATGGTCGACTCGCTGGCCGCCGTCGCCGGCGGCGCGGCCTCGGTCTCGTCCAACACGACCTACATCGAATCCGCCGCCGGTGTCGGGGAGGGTGCACGCACGGGGCTCGCGAGTGTCGTGACGGGCGGATTGTTCTTGCTGGCGCTGTTTCTCACGCCGCTCGTCACAGTCGTGCCATACGAGGCCGCGTCGCCGGTGCTCGTGGTGGTCGGCTTCCTGATGATGACCCAGGTCCGTCACATCGACTGGGACGACTACGACATTGCGATACCGGCGTTCCTGGCGATCGTGCTGATGCCCTTCACCTACTCGATCACCAACGGAATCGGTGCCGGCTTCATCGCGTACGTCGTCATCAAGCTGGCGCGCGGCCGCGCACGCACGGTGAGCCCGCTGCTGTTCGTCGTCGCGCTGCTCTTCGTCATCTACTTCGCCATCGACCCGGTCGAGCAGGCACTCGGCATCAAGTAGCTGCTGCCGCAACGAACTACTGGGGATAGAGCGTCTCGCCGCGCGCGAGCATGTCGACGAACGTCGCGATGCGCCGCGCCCTGGTCTCGGGTCGCTTCGCGTCCTGGATGCGGTAGAGCACGGCGTACCGGTTCGTGCTCTTCAATGTCGCGAAGAACGCAGCGGCATCCGGGTTGGCATCGAGCGCAGTCTGCAGATCGGCGGGCACCTGCACCTTGCTGGGCGACGCATACGCGCGCTCCCAGCGGCCGTCCGTTTTGGCCCGGTCCACCTCTGCCTGACCGGCCGGCTGCATCCGGCCTTCGCGGATCAGCCGCTCGACGTGGCCGATGTTGATCTGCGACCACGGGCTGCGCGCGCGCCGCGGCGTGAACTTCTGCAGGAAGTAGACGTCGTCGAGCCGTTTGCGGGTGCCGTCGATCCAGCCGTAGCACAGCGCGACCTCGAGCGCGGCCGGCCAGTCGATACTGTCGATGCCCGTGGACTTCCTGGCCATCTTGATCCAGACGCCGTCTGCAGCGGCGTGCTCGGCGGCGAGCCAACTTTCCCATTCCGGTTGGGACGCGAAGAACAGAACGGGGTAGTCGGGCTTCGCCGCCGACACGGTCGCGGCAGCCGGGGATCGTGCGGGGGTCGTCGCCATCCGATCCCTCCGGGCTCTGCTCGTGCCTGGTCGATGTGCCGGGCCTGCCGCGTCGGCTGCAGCCTGCCAAACCTCCCGCCGAAAACCAATTCCCTTAGCAAAGCTAATCAGCTAGACTAACGATCGTGCCCGCAACCATTGATCCCCGACTCGCCAGTGAGCTGCGTATCGCGGTCATGCGGCTCTCGCGCCGCCTGCGCCGCGAGCGCACCGACGATTCGCTGACCACGTCGCAACTGTCTGCCCTCGCGACGGTCGAGCGCTCCGGCACCATCTCACTGGGCGAGCTTGCTGCGCTCGAATACGTGCAGCCGCCGTCCATGACTCGCCTCGTCGTCGCGCTCGAGCAACTCCAGCTCGTCCGCCGGGTGCGCCACGCCACCGACGGCCGGCAGGTACTGCTCGAGGCCACGGACGCCGGCCGCGCCTTGCTGGCCGCCGACCGGCAGCGCCGCGATGCGTGGCTGTGCCACCGGCTCCGTGAGGTCTCCGAGGACGAGCGGGCGACCCTGCGGGCGGCCGCGCACATCATCGAACGGCTGGCCGGGTCGTGACGCCGCCGCTGAGCCATACGTTCCGGTCCTTCCGCACCCGCAACTACCGGCTGTTCGCGACCGGCCAGCTCATCTCGTTGGTCGGCACCTGGATGTCCACCGTCGGCCAGGACTGGTTGGTGCTCTCGCTCGGCGGTCGCGGCGTCGCTCTGGGCATCATCACCGCGCTGCAGTTCTTGCCGTTGATCTTCTTCGGGATGTACGGCGGCACACTGGCCGATCGACACCCCAAGCGCCGCATCCTGCTGTGTACGGCGTCCGCGTCGGCGGTGCTCGCTACCGTCCTGTTCGCGCTGGTTGCCTCGGGCAACGCCGAGATCTGGATGGTCGGCGTGCTCGCGGCGCTGCTTGGCACTGTGACGGCCATCGACATGCCTGCGCGGCAGTCCTTCACAGTCGAGATGGTCGGTTCCGACGATCTGGTCAACGCGGTCGCCCTCAATAGCGCGACGTTCAACTTGGCGCGCATCCTCGGGCCCGCAATCGCCGGCGTGGTGATCGCGACCTGGGACATCGCGCCAGTCTTCGCGCTCAACGCGCTGTCCTACGTTGCCGTGATCATCGGGTTGCGCGCGATGCAGGTGAGCGATCTGACGCCGGCCCATCGGGTCGAGCGCGCGCGGGGTCAGTTCCGTGAGGCCGTCGCCTACGTCGCCGGTCGGCGGGAGCTGCTCGTGCCCGTGCTTCTGGTGGGCAGCCTCGGCATGTTCGTGTTCAACAGCCAGATCAACTTGGCGCTGATGGCCAAGGAGGAGTTCCACCGCGACGCGGCGGCGTACGGCGTGCTGTCGTCCGCCCTGGCGGTAGGCGCGCTCTGCGGGGCGCTGCTCAGCGCCCGCCGCGGCCGCCCGAGCGTGGCCGTGCTCGTGTCCTCGGCGCTGCTCTTCAGCGCCATGGTCGTGCTGGTCGGTTTCGCGCCCAACATCGTGGCTTTCGCGGTGCTACTCGTACCGATGGGCCTGCTCATGATCACCTTCGCCGCGACGGCCAACGCCATCGTGCAGCTCAATGCCGGCGAAGAGATCCGGGGCCGGGTCATGGCGCTGTATTCGCTGGTCTTTCTCGGGGGTACGCCGATCGGGGCACCGATTATTGGCTGGCTCGCGCAACGTTATGGGGCGCGCAGCGGTCTAATCCTCGGTGGTCTGGCCGGCGCAGCCGCGACGGTCGTCATCACGTCGGTGCTGCTGCGAACGTCGAGCCGCGACGCCGTCCGTCACCCGCGCAGCTTCGCGAGGCACTTGCGCAGCGCGGTCAGCGCGACGTCCGACGCGGTCCGCTGACTCGGCCGCACCCAGCACGGCAGGCGCGATCAATTACTATCGGTGCATCACCCGAAACAGAAGGCCATCCCGCGACGTGTCCGCCACGCTGAAGTACGAGGACGTCGAAGACGACCGCAGGTCCGACCACCGGACGATCTTCCTTGTCATGATCGGGCTCGCGATGATCCCGATCATCGTCTACGCCGCCGCGGTTCTCCTGACCTGGGGGAAGTTGCCGCGCGGCACATTCGTCAGCAATGTCGACGTCGGTGGCAAGACTTCGGCCGAGGCGAAGGCCATGCTGCGCGCCGAGCTCGAGCCCCGGTTGAGCCAGCCGGTGCCGGTGACCGCCGCCGAGGTGAGCACGGAGGTCGTTCCGGCTGAGACTGGGCTGTCCATCGACTACGACAAGACCGTTGACGGCCTCGCCGCATCATCGGTCAACCCCATCACCGTCGCCCGGTCCTTCTCGGGCCGCACCGATCACGATCCCAAGATCATGGTCGACGACGCCGCGATCACGAAGACAGTCGACGCGTTGGCCAAGAGGATCGACAAGCCCAAACGAGAGGGCAGCGTCAAGCTCGCCGGCACGAAGATCGTGGTCGTCAAACCTGCGGCCGGCCGGACCCTCGACCGGGAAATGGCCGTCAAGACTCTGCACGAGCGATTCGCAGCGGTCAGCACCGAGCCGGTCGACGTACCGGTCACGCCCATCGACGTCGTCACCTCTGCGGAGGAGGTCGATGCGGCGGTCAAGCTGGTCACGCCCACGGTCAGTGGGCCGCTGCGGCTCGCCGCTGACGGCCGCGGAGTCGACCTCACGGTCCAGCAGATCGCGTCCCTCCTCTCGCTCGACCTGGAGGAAACCGGCGGATACACGCTGGCCTTCGACAGTGCCGGGGCGAAGGCGCTGATCCTGCCGCAGCTGAAGTCGTACGACACCCCGTCGAAGGACGGGAGCATCGACGTCATCAAGGGCGCCGTCCGCATCGTGCCGTCGATCAACGGCCGCACCGCGGACGTCGACGCGCTGGTCGCGCTCATCCCGCAGGCCCTCGCCTCCGCCGTGCCACGCGAGCTGCCGATCACCTTCACCGCAGTCGAGCCGAAGCTCACTA
>JBDSAK010000111.1:0-4985 GCA_039922195.1 Mycobacteriales bacterium | reverse complement strand
AGGGCAAATCAAACATGTGTTCGATCTTTTCTGGATTTTGTCCGACCGGTGGGGTACAACTCGAATAGACGTTCGAACCTCGAACAGCTGTTCGCCCATCGGAGGCAGACATGACCCGCAGCCAGCTCGTGACCGACAACGTTCGCTCGGGCCGGGTCCCAGCTGTTCGCGCCGCGGGCACCCGCCGACCGGCCAGCCGCCTGCCGGTGGTCCGCTACTGCGACGCGCCATCGCGCAGCGTGCGAGGCGGGGCGCCGCGGCGGCCCGTGGTGCCGGCGCCCCGACGCGCACCCGAGGCTCTCGACCGGGCGGTCCGGCTCACCCGACGGGGTCGGTTGCTGGTCGTCGTGGTGGCGGCGGTGCTCCTCCTCGCGGTGTTTTCCCTGGGGCGGACGACGTCCAACGCCGGGACGAACGACCAGGCACCGCAGCGGACCGTGGTCATCCAGAGCGGTGAGACCCTGTGGCAGCTCGCCAGTCGTGTCGCGCCTGGCACCGACCCGCGCGTCACCGTCGACCGCATCCTCCGGCTCAACGAGCTCGATCGCGCTGACCTCGTTCGCACCGGCCAGCAGCTGCGACTCCCCGGCTGAGGCTGACTGCTCCCGTTGCCGAGCGGTCCGTAGTCACTTGCGACCAATTTCGGCTTTTCATCAACGACACGTTCGGACACCCGGTCGGCGACCACGTGCTGCAGGAGGTCGCGCGGCGGATGAGCGGGCGAGAATTGTTGCGCGCCTCGGACAGTGTGGGTCGGCTCGGCGGCGACGAGTTCGCGGTCGTGCTCAGCGGCCTGTCGTCCCCCGATGAGGCGACCACGGTCGCGGAGAAGATCGTCGACGCGGTGTCGACGCCAATCAACGTCGACGGCCACGAGTTCCAGATCGGTTGCTCCATCGGGATCGCAGTTGCCCCTGTGCACGGCACCGAGCCGACGCAGCTGCTGCAGCGGGCGGACGTGGCGATGTACGTCGCGAAGGCGGGGGAGGCGAGTGTCGCGGTCTACACACCGGCAGCCGACGTGGCGCGCATCGCCCGACTCGCGCTGATCGGTGAGCTGCGGCAGGCGATCGTCGGCGAGCAACTGGTCCTGCACTACCAGCCGATCATCGACCTGCGCACGGGTGAGCTTGCTCGCGTCGAAGCGCTGGTGCGGTGGAACCACCCGACGCGCGGGCTCGTCATGCCGGACGACTTCATCCCGACCGCCGAGCAGGCGGGCATCATCATGCCGCTGACGACGTGGGCGCTTCGTGATGCGTTGCGGCAGAGCCGGTTGTGGCACAGCGAAGGGATCAACATTCCCGTTGCGGTGAACATTTCTGCGCAGACACTGCACGATCCGCGCCTGGTTGCGACGGTGGAGGAGTGGTACGCCGGACCTACAACGCCCGGGCCGCTCGAGCTGGAGATCACGGAGAGCGCGGTGCTGTCCGATCCTGACGCAGCGGTCGTCGTACTGGCGCGGTTGGTGGCGAAGGGCGTGCGCATCGCGATCGACGACTTCGGCACCGGCTATTCGTCGTTGGCGCAGCTCAAACGACTGCCGGTGCACTCGGTGAAGGTGGACAAGTCGTTCGTTGCGGAGATGCACACCGATCGGCGTGATGCGTCGATCGTGCAGACCGTGATCCACCTGAGTCATACGCTCGGCCTCGATGTCGTCGCCGAAGGTGTCGAGACCGAGAAGGCCGCGGATCATCTGACCCGGCTGGGTTGCGACTACGGGCAGGGCTGGCACTTCGGCGTCGCGCTACCCGCGGTCGACATGACGGCGGTGCTGCTCAACAGCGCGCAATCCAGGGATCGCGACGAGCTCGAGTCGTTCTAGGCGGCACGTTGCGCTGTCAGTTGTAGAGGATCGCCCGCGCTTCCTCGACGGCGACATTGAGCGGTGCAGCTTCGATCTCGATCTCGTCCGGGATGTCGACCGCAGGCCCGTTGTTGACCGTGTATGTCGCGTGCCAGGTGGTTGTGAGTCGCGCTTGGTACGTCTTTGCGTCGCGGTACCAGTGCATGACCGCGTCAGCGGCGCCCGGCGGCGTGTGCGTGTTGTCGCCGGCCCGGTAGCGGCGGCCCTGCATCTCGGTGTCGAGTGTCTGCCCATCGCCGAAGTCCCAGTGGTAGCGAGGTTTCGCTGTGATGTCCAGGACGATGCCGCCTCGAGTAACCCGAACGGTCATCTCCTGCTCGCCCTTGGCGACGAAGTAGGTGGCCAGGTTCACGAGCGGCTTCGCCTGTTGGCCGAACCCCGACTCGGCCGCGAGCGGCTCCATCGACTTGAACGCTTCTTCCGCCTCCGCGGGGATGTTGACGACAGTAACCGTCGTGTTCTCGCCCCAACAGACGGTGTCCACGTAGGTCCACGTGGTTGTCGCGTCGCCAGCCCGCCGGACGTAGACGCGGTAGCTCGTAACACCGGTCTCGTTGCAGATATTCGCTGCGCGGGCGCACATCGCGTCCCAATTCGAGGTGCCAGGCGAGTTCGTCGCGCAGTTGGGGATCACGCTCCACACGCAGCCGTTGCATCCCCCAGAAGAGGTACTGGCTAGGTTGATGGCTTCCTCGCCATCGACCCAAATCGTGCCCGTGTACCTAGCTCCAGCCCGGGCCGCAGAAATGCCCCCGTCTCCAGTATCAGGTCCGGGCGAAACTTGCGCATGCGCGGGCTCGCCAGCGACCGCCAGGGCGACGGACAACGCAACACCAGCGACGACGGAGTACCCGCGACGGCTCACAGCGTTGTAAACACTTCTGCCAAGAGCCAGCGACCACTGGCCTGCCGCTCGAACGTCAGATCCTTGATTCCGTTGTTCACTGGGTTGTAGTTCTCGAGGACCTTGCCGTCCTTGTCGGTCAGGGTGTTTTTCGCGATGCTGTAGAGCAACTTCACTCCGCCCGTGCCCGCCTTAATCTTCGTGAGGTCGTACGCACGCAGCGACGAGATTTCGTACTGAATTTGAAACTTCCGACCTTCCTCTCTGGTCCCCCGGATGGCGTTTAAGGAGTTGACGCAAAGGCACGTGGGCGTAATCAGGGCTCGCACCGGGAGGTCGTCACCCGTCGCGTACGCCCTGTTCAGCGCGGCGTAGTAGTTGCCGGCCGCTGCTTTCAGCTCGCCGGCCAGGTCTCCAGTCGCCTCTGGCGCCTCGCCAGGTACCTGTCCAGACGGCCCGAGTTTTGTCGAGCTGGTTGCCGACGTCGCCGCGGACGTCTTGGTGGGAACGGGTTCCACGACTGACGTCGAGCCCGAAGACTGCGGCGTTGATTGCACCGGTGAAGGAGAGAGCGTCGAAGGCGTGGCCGCCGGCGATCCCGACGTAGTCGGCGACGGCGACTTTTCCGGCGACGCGGAACTCGAGGTGCTCGCACTGGACAGGGAGCCGCTCGGCTTGCCCTGCGCAGGGTCGGTCTTGTCCGTGCAGGCCGTCGCGCTCAGTCCAACAGCCACCGCGACGGCGAGACCACGTCGCATAGTCCCCCTATGCATGTCGGGCAATCTAGCGGACAACGGCTGACCCCATCAGGCGGCATCCACATCCGACCGCGCTGTGGACAGAGCTGACCCCGGCAGTCCACAAGCGCGCCGGTCCTGTCGGACCCCCTGGCTAACGTCGGAAGCGCAGTACGGCGCGTTCGCCCTGACCCGCGACACGCCGTACCGAGGGCTCGATCTGCGAGGTGATCATGGCGCTGACCTGCAGTAACTCACACCGTTGTTATTTACTTGGCGCAAGGCATTGTCTTGGAAGATGTGGGCGCGTAGCGTTGTTGATGCCACTAGATGTTGTGTTTCCGCAGCGTCGGAGTGTCCACAGTGCATCCACAGCATTTGGCTCCACGACCCACACGTATTCCCCAGATTCACTCGCGTTGTCCACAGCCGGAGGCGTTCCATGCGGTGCCCGTTCTGCCGCCACGAGGACAGCCGCGTCGTGGACTCCCGGGAGACAGACGAGGGCACCGCGATCCGGCGGCGCCGGCAATGCGCGGAGTGCGGACGAAGGTTCACGACCCTTGAAGAAGCCAGCCTCATCGTGGTGAAGCGCAACGGCACCAAGGAGCCGTTCAGCCGCGCCAACGTGATGGATGGCCTACGCCGCGCCTGCAAAGGCCGGCCCGTGGATGACGACCAGATCGCCGCCCTCGGCCAGCAGGTCGAGGAGACGGTCCGCGCCAGAGGCACTGCTGAGGTGACATCCAACGACGTCGGGCTCGCGATTCTCGACCCCCTCCGCGAGCTCGACGTCGTTGGCTACATGCGCTTCGCCAGCGTCTACCGCGGCTTCACCACTATCGAGGACTTCGAGCGAGAGGTTGCCGGCATCAAGGCGCTACGAAAAGCCAAGGACGTTCCCGCGGAGACAAGTTCTCCACAGCCGCCAGCCGAAGACCGGCACCGCGCGCCAGTACGACACGCATAGCCCGCCGCAGAAGCGCCGCACCAACACCCCGCCCCGCACGAGAGCATTAACAAGGAGCCAGGCATGACGGAGACGACCAACAGCGAGCCCAAGATCGCCAAGCAGCGGGGAGCGCGCGCCGTGCGGATGGAACGCATCTTCACCACCGAAGGCGTGCACCCCTACGACGAGATCACTTGGGAGCGTTGCGACGTCGTCCTGATGAACTGGCGCGACAACACGGTCAACTTCGAGCAGCGCGGGTCGAGTTCCCCGAGTTCTGGAGCCAGAACGCCACGCAGATCGTGACGACCAAGTACTTCCGCGGCGCGGTCGGCCAGGAGCAGCGGGAGTGGAGCCTCAAGCAGCTCATCGACCGGGTCGTCGACAAGTACACGGCGACGGGTCTCGCCGAGGGTTACTTCGCGACCGACAAGGACGCGGAGATCTTCGACCACGAGCTGAAGTACCTCCTGACGCACCAGTACTTCGCCTACAACTCGCCGGTCTGGTTCAACGTCGGCACGTCGTCTCCGCAGGCAGTCAGCGCGTGCTTCATCCTGTCCGTCGAAGACTCGATGG
>JBDSAK010000110.1:0-3292 GCA_039922195.1 Mycobacteriales bacterium | reverse complement strand
GACGACCCGCGTACCCGCCAGGAGTTCCTGGCGCTGACCTCGAGGAGCTGTCATGCCGGATAGTCGGACGTTCGTGATCGTGGGTGCCGGGTTGGCGGGTGCGCGGGCGGCGGAGTTGTTGCGGTCGGAGGGGTTCGCACCACGGCGGGCGCCACGATCGCGTGCGACCTGGTGGTGGCCGGCATCGGTGTGGTGCCGCGGGTGGCGCTGGCCGAGCAGGCCGGGATCGCGGTCGACAACGGGGTGCTGGTCGACCAGCACCTGCAGTCCAGCATCCCCGGCGTGTACGCGGCCGGCGACATCGCAAACGCGCTGCACCCGTTCTACGACGGCCGCGTCCGGGTCGAGCACTGGGCGACGGCGCTGAACCAGGGGCCGGTGGCGGCGCACGGGATGCTCGGCCAGCCGGCCGTGTTCGACAAGCTGCCGTTCTTCTACTCCGACCAGTACGACACCGGCATGGAGTACTCCGGCCACCCCCGATCATGGGACAAGGTGGTGTTCCGCGGCGACCCCGCCAGCCGCCAGTTGATCGCCTTCTGGCTCCAAAGCGGCCGCGTCGTGGCCGGCATGAACATGAACATCTGGGACGTCAACGACACCCTCCAGACACTCATCACCAGCCGCACCATGATCGACGAACACCACCTCACCAACCCCGCCGTACCACTCGACCAACTCGCCATTGCGGGCTGACGCGTTTGCCCCCGCTCCTTCGGGGGAGGTTGTCGGCATGCCCACTCGCCGACACGTCATCCCTGTTCCGGGCGGCGGATGGAACGTCGTCAAACCCGGAGCGAAGCGAATCTCCTCCCATCACGACACCGAGTCGCAGGCGGAGACGAGAGCGACAGACATCGTGGTCAAGGCCGGCGGCGGCGAGGTCGTAATCCATCGCCTGGACGGGTCGGTGCGCCGCACCGACCAGATCTCGCCTCCGTACGTCTCGCTCCGGCCCGCCCGCGAGCCGTCCACCTGAAAGCGCTGCTGCAGGACCTTTGATGCGCCTCGCGTTTGATCCGGCGCGCCCGCGGGGAGGATCGGTCACCCACCCACTCCGCCGCCGGTCTCCCCCGGCGCGGTTCCCACGGCGACGGCCCGCATGGCACAGGGGACACGCGGGCCGTCGCCGTCCGTTTTTTCAACGTGGAGGGGCTGCGACGCTGCCCTCCCCATCCCCTTGCTATTGGGAGAACCCGGAGGTGTTGTGGCCATCTCCGCCCGTCGCGCCAAAGCGAGACAAAACGCCGCAGCCATATCCGACATGCCACCGTGGCAAACGGACAAACGTTGCGGAATGATCAAGCCGCCGGCGACCCGGGTCAGCTGGGCTGCGGCACGATCCGGATATACGGCTTGGGCTCTTCCCAGCCCTCGGGCCAGATCTCCCTGGCCTGATCGTTCGAGACTGAGCCGGCGATGATGACCTTGCCGCCCTGCTGCCACTGCGCCGGGGTCGCCACCTTGTGCTTGGCGGTCAGCTGCAGCGAGTCGAGCACGCGCAGCACCTCGTCGAAATTCCGTCCGGTCGTCATCGGATAGACGAGGATCAGCTTGATCTTCTTGTCCGGCCCGATCACGAACACGTTGCGCACGGCCTGGTTGTCGGCCGGCGTGCGGACGAGCGGGTCACCTTCGACGCCGCCCGGCAGCATCCCGTACAGCTTCGAGACGTTGTAGTCGGCGTCGCTGATGATCGGGTAGTTGGGAGCGGTGCCCTGCGTCTCCTCGATGTCCTTCGCCCAGTCGGCGTGGCGGTCGAGGGGGTCGACCGACAGGCCGATCACCTTGACGCCGCGGCGGTCGAACTCCGGCTTGATGCTCGCCATGTAGCCGAGCTCGGTCGTGCACACCGGCGTAAAGTCCTTGGGGTGCGAGAAGAGCACCGCCCACGAGTCGCCGATCCAGTCGTGGAAGGAGATGCGACCTTCGGTGGTGTCCGCCTCGAAGTCCGGTGCGGTGTCGTTGAGCTGCAGTGCCATGTGTCCCGTCCTCTGAACGTGTCCGCCGTCGCGTGCGAACGATATCGCGCCGCGACCGGCGGCGGGTAGTATACGGAACGCTTATACGTCGATTGCCATTCCGTCGATAACAGCCTCGGGCACCGAGCGCACCGATGCGGGGTCACGCAGCCTAGGTCACCCCTAGAAGAGCTAGCTGCCGCACAATCGCGCTGCCCGCGCCCTGCACGGCCCCGCCGTCAATGCTATTGGTGGCGGACCACCCGACGAAGGGCGCGAGATGACAGTCGAGTTCGGCATCTTCCAGAACGGCGCGACCGACCTCCCCACGAAGGTCGTCGACGAGATGGTGATCCCCGACGGCGACCTGAAGGCGCTGGCCGAGTCGTACGCTCGGGTGCAGATCGGGCAGATCCGCCAGGGCGTCCTCGCCGATCAGCTGGGCTTCGACTACTACTTCATGTCCGAGCACCACTTCCAGCCCGAGGGTGCGGAGTTCAGCCCGAACCCGCTGCTCGCCGAGACCGCGATCGCGGCGCTGACGAAGCGGATCCGGCTCGCGCAGGGCACGAACGTCACCACCGAGCACCATCCGGTGCGCATCGCCGAACAGGCCGCGATGCTCGACATCATCAGCGGCGGCCGCCTCGACTTCGGCATCGGCCGCGGCTACCAGCCGCGCGAGGTGGAGACCCTCGGCGCTGCGTTCGGGTCGACGATCCAGGACCAGGAAAAGAACCGCGCGATGTTCGAGGAGACCTTCGCGATCATCCTCAAGTGCTGGACGGAGGACTCGTTCTCGCACCACGGCGAGTTCTTCACGATCCCGCCGACCTTCACGCGCTGGCACCACCGCCAGACGATGGCGTACCTGCGCGACCAGGGTGACGGCCTGCTCGAGCGTGCGCTCAAGGTCGCGGCTGAGGACGAGTACGCAACGAGCAGCATGCCGATCTCATCGAAGGAGACGACGCTACGGGAACTCCAGGTGTTCCCGAAACCGCTGCAGAAGCCGTACCCGCAGATCTGGCAGCCGCTGACCAGCGCCCGGTCGATCAAGTACGCCGCCGAGCACGGCGTCAACGGCTACTTCAACGCGTCCACCAACGAGCGGCTGAAGCGCGACATGAACCGCTACTACACGGCGGCGGAGGCGGCCGGCTGGCCCGACCGCCTCGATCGCGGCGAGTTCGCCTACGGATGGGACCGCGAGCGCCGGCGCGGGGTCATTACCGACCGCATGATCCACATCGTCGACGACGGTATCGGCGACCTCGACCGGGCCGCCCGCGGCGTCGAGGTGCAGTGGGACTTCTACGGCGCGTTCGGGT